>NZ_DASSVG010000217.1:0-7625 GCF_035706265.1 Ramlibacter sp.
GCGGAAGGAGAGGTAGACGCCCAGCGCGACCAGCCCGAAGATGAGGCCGATCTCGAGGGCGCCCAGCGAAGCGATGAGCGACATGGTGGAGGCGCCCTCTTCTTACTTGACGACGACCTTCGCCGACTTGACCAGTTCCTCCGGCAAGGTCACGCCCTGCTTGAGGGCCGCCGCCGGGTTCACGTGCAGTTCGAAGGTGTTGCTGGTCTGCGAGGCGATGGCGCCTGGGGCCTCGCCCTTGAGGATGCGCACCACGATCCTGCCGGTCTGGTGGCCGATGTCGTAGTAGTTCAGGCCCAGCGCTGCCACGGCGCCGCGCTTCACGCCGTCGGTGTCGGCGGCGACCACGGGGATCTTCGCCTGCTGCGCCACCTTGACGATGCCCTCGAAGGCCGACATCACGTTGTTGTCGGTGGGCGCGTAGATCACGTCGACCTTGCCGACCAGGCTTTGCGCGGCACTCGCCACATCGACGGTGCGCGCCGCGGCGCCTTCCACCAGCGTCAGGCCGGCCGCCGGCACGGCCTTCTTGAGCGCATCCACGATGGCCACGGAATTCGCTTCGCCGGGGCTGTAGATCACGCCCACGCGCCTGGCGTTGGGAACGACGCGTTTGACCAGTTCGAGGTGCTTGTCCAGCGGCGAGGCGTCGGACACGCCGGTGACGTTGGTGCCCGAGGCCTCCCAGGTCTTGACCAGCTTGGCCGCGACGGGGTCCGTCACGGCGCTGTAGACGACCGGGATGTCCTTGCTGGCGGCGACGACGGCCTGCGCCGAGGGCGTGGCGATGGCCACGATCACGTCGGGCCTCGCGCCGGCGAACTTGCGCGCGATCTGGGCGGCCGTGCCGTTGTTGCCTTGCGCGGACTGGTACTCGAACTTCAGGTTCCTGCCGGCTTCGAAGCCGGCGGCCTTGAGTTCGTCCCGCACGCCGTCACGCACGGCGTCGAGCGCCTTGTGCTCGACGATCGCCGTGACCGCCACCGATTTCTCGGCGGCGAAGCCGGGCCCGGCGGCCATGGCGGCAGCCGAAGCGGCAATGAGGGCGAGGGAGGAACGCAGGAAAGAATGTTGCACGTTGGGATCCTTGTGGGAGGAAAGGGTCGGCACGGGTAGCGGTGGAGCAGCGGCGTCGGGAGGCCAGATCGCTTTGATCTGCGTCAAGGAAGCGCGCTTTCCAGGGCCGGAAGTGTGAACTTCCGACCGAAAAATCGGCTTTCATCCGGCGCTAGGGTGAACCCTGGAACGCGCAATATCATTTCGTTCCCTCCGGAAACGAGGAGACGAACTTGCAGACGATCGAGATCGATCGCGTCGACCGGAAGATCCTGGCCTTCCTGCAGGAGAACGGCCGCGCATCCAACCTGGAGCTGGCCGAGGCCGCGGGCCTGTCGCCCGCGCAGTGCCATCGGCGGCACCGGCGGCTGGAGGAGATGGGCCTGATCGCGCGCTACGAGACGCGGCTCGCCCCGGCCCGGCTGGACCTGAACGTGGTGGCCTTCATCCTCGTCTCCATGGAGAAGGGCCACATCCGCGACCTGTCGAAGTTCACCGGGCTCGTGCTGCAGATGCCCGAAGTGCTCGAGTGCTACGCGATCACGGGCGACTTCGACTTCGTGGTCAAGGTCATCGCGCGCGACCTCAAGGGCCTGTCGAACCTGCTGATCGACAAGGTGATGCGCATGCCGGGCGTCGACGGCGTGCGCTCCATCGTCTGCCTGGAGGAATTCAAGTGCACCAGCTCGCTGCCCTTGCCCGAATGAGGCTCAGACGAGGCTGACGTTCGACTTGAAAGGCCGCATGACGAAGCTGGTGCGACAGTCCTGCACGCTGGGGTGCTTGAGCAGCGTGTCCATGACGAAGCGCGTGTAGTGGTCCATGTCCGTCACCAGCACCTTCAGCAGCAAGTCCATCTCGCCGGTGAGGGACACGCACTCCACCACCTCGGGCCAGGTCTGCACGGCGGCGGAGAACAGGTCCATCGGGTTGCGCTTGTCGCCTTCGCCCTGCTTGGCCATGCGCACGTTGATGTAGGCGGTGAGGCCCAGGCCGACCCTGCGGGCGCGCACCAGGGCGATGTAGCCGGCGATCACCCCGGCCTCCTCCAGCCGCTTGACCCGGCGCAGGGTGGCCGAGGCCGACAGGCCCACCTTGCCGCCCAGCTCCTCATAGGAGAGGCGCCCGTTGGACTGCAGAGCAGCAAGGATGCGCTGGTCCAGCGCATCCAGCTCCATCGGCTCATTCATTTCACGATTCTTGCACGGATCGTGCGCGCAACCCGCGATCGGGGCCGCATTTCGCACGAACCCTGCGACCCTCCGGGCCTAAAGTGAAGCCACACCGACCCCTGCCCGGAGCAAGAGACATGGCCGACCTGTTCGACAACCCCATGGGCCTGTGCGGATTCGAGTTCGTCGAATTCGCCTCGCCCACCCCCAACGTGCTGGAGCCCCTGTTCGAGAAGATGGGCTTCACGCTGGTGGCGAAGCACCGTTCCAAGGACGTGCTGCTGTACCGCCAGGGCGACATCAACTTCATCGTCAACCGCGAGCCGAAAAGCTTCGCCGGCTACTTCGCGGCGGAGCACGGGCCGTCGGCCTGCGCGCTGGCCTTCCGCGTGCGTGACTCGCACAAGGCCTACAACCGGGCGCTGGAACTCGGCGCGCAACCGGTCGAGATCCCCACCGGGCCGATGGAGCTGCGCCTGCCCGCCATCAAGGGCATCGGCGGCGCGCCGCTGTACCTGATCGACCGCTTCGAGGACGGCAAGTCGATCTACGACATCGACTTCGAGTGGCTGCCCGGCGTCGAGCGCCATCCCAAGGGCGTGGGCCTGAAGGTGGTGGACCACCTCACGCACAACGTCTACCGCGGCCGCATGGCGCACTGGGCGGCCTTCTACGAGAAGCTGTTCAACTTCCGCGAGATCCGCTACTTCGACATCAAGGGCGAATACACCGGCCTCACGTCCAAGGCGATGACGGCCCCTGACGGCCTGATCCGCATCCCGCTGAACGAGGAAGCCGGCAAGACCTCGGGCCAGATCGAGGAGTTCCTGATGAAGTTCAGCGGCGAAGGCATCCAGCACGTCGCCCTGCTGACGGACAACCTGATCGAGACGGTCGACCAGTTGCAGATGGCCGGCGTGCCGCTGATGACGGCGCCCAACGACATCTACTACGAGATGCTGGAAGAGCGCCTGCCCGGACACGGCCAGCCGGTGCCCGAACTGCAGGCGCGCGGCATCCTGCTCGATGGCGATACCTCGGGCGGGCAGAAGCGCCTGCTGCTGCAGATCTTCAGCGAGACGCTGCTCGGGCCGGTGTTCTTCGAGTTCATCCAGCGCGAAGGCGACGAGGGCTGCGGCAACGGCAACTTCAAGGCGCTCTTCGAGTCGCTGGAACGTGACCAGATCCGCCGCGGCGTGCTGCAGGTGCAAGAGAAGGAAACCGCGTGACGCCCCAGCCTCCGAGGAAACTCGAGCGCGCAGAGGCGGCCGGGCTCCTGCGCCAGTTGCCTTCGTGGAAATTCAACGAGGAGCGCGGGGGAACGATCACCCGCGAATTCCTGTTCCACGACTTTGCCCAGGCCTTCGGCTTCATGAGCCAGGTGGCCGTGCTGGCGGAAAAGCGGAACCACCACCCGGAGTGGTTCAACGTCTACAACCGAGTGGCCGTCACGCTCACGACGCACGACGTCGGCGGCCTCTCGACCAACGACATCGGCATGGCGCTCCTGATGGACCGCATCGCGGCGGCCCTGGCCAGCCAGGTGCAGTGAGCCGGAGGCAAGAGGCATGTTGAACCAGCTGAAGGACAGCGAGAAGCACGGCCTCGCGGCCGGCGCGCAGCAAGCCCCGGCGCGCGCCGACTGGACCATCCCGCAGGGATGGGAAAGCTACACCGCGGAGGAACACGCAGTGTGGAGGACGCTCTTCGAACGACAGAGCCGCCTTCTCCCCGGCCGCGCCTGCGACGCGTTCGTGCAGGGCATGCAGGACCTGCCGATCGGCCCCGAGCAGATCCCGAACTTCGAGCAGCTCTCGGACATCCTGGTGAAGCGCACGGGCTGGCAGGTGGTGGCCGTCCCGGGCCTGGTGCCGGACGACGTGTTCTTCGAGCACCTGGCCAACCGCCGGTTTCCCGCGGGCCACTTCATCCGCAAGCCGCACGAGCTGGACTACCTGGAGGAGCCGGACGTCTTCCACGACGTGTTCGGGCACGTCCCCATGCTGATGAACCCGGTGATCGCCGACTACATCCAGGCCTATGGGGAAGGCGGCCTGCGCGCCAAGCGCCTGCGCGTGCTGGAGAAGCTCGCACGCGTCTACTGGTACACCGTGGAGTTCGGGCTGGTGAAGCAGGCGGACGGCCTGCGGATCTACGGCGCGGGCATCGCCTCCTCGGCCACGGAGACAGTCTTCTCGGTCGAGGACGCGTCGCCGAACCGGATCGGTTTCGACCTGGAGCGGGTGATGCGCACGCGCTACCGCATCGACGACTTCCAGGAGACCTACTTCGTGCTGGAGCATCTCGACGACCTGCTCGAGCTGGCGCGCATCGACTTCGCTCCCCGCTACGAGCGCGTCGCCGGCGCGCCCGAATTCGAGCCGGGCGACGTGCTGCCCACCGACGCCGTGGTCACGCGCGGCACGGGCCGCTACCATGCGGCCAGGCGCGAAGGAGTCACGGCATGACGAAGACGGTCTTCATCACCGGTGCCGCCGGGCACCTGGGTCGCGCGGTTGCCGCCGCATTCCGGCAGCGCGGCGCGCGCCTCGTGCTCGCCGACCGGCAGCAGGCGCTGCTCCAGGCTTTCTCCGAGGGCGCCGAGGCCCTGCTGCTGCCGCTGGACCTGCTCGATCGCGAACAGGTGCACGCCGGTGTGCAGCAAGCCCTGGCGCGCTTCGGCGGGATCGACGTCTGCTGCCACATCGCGGGCGGCTTTCGCATGGGCGAGGCCGTGCATGAAACGTCCGCGGCGACCTGGGACTTCCTCATGGACCTCAACGCGCGCACGCTGGTGCATGTGGCGAGCGCCGTCGTGCCCGGCATGTGCGAGCGCGGCAGCGGCAGGATCGTGACGGTCGGCGCTGCGGCAGCGGCGCGCGGCGCGGCGCACATGGGTGCGTACTCCGCATCCAAGAGCGCGCTGATCCGCCTGACCGAGGCGATGTCCGCCGAACTGAAGGACAAGGGCATCAACGTCAACTGCGTCCTGCCTTCGATCATCGACACCCCGGACAACCGTGCGGACATGCCCGACGCGGATGCGAGCCGCTGGGTCGCGCCGGAAGCGCTGGCGGATGTGATCGCCTTCCTCGGCTCCGATGCCGCGCGGGCGATTCATGGCGCAGCCATTCCGGTGACCGGGCGGGTCTAGGCCAAGCGCGTCTTCATCGGGCCTACGGCACCAGGCTCGCGGCCTGGCGCAGCAGGCCCTGCAGTTCCGGCCCGAACTTGAAGGCCTGGCCGAAATCCGCCAGCCCGTAGCGGGGCTGCGTCCGCCGGATGGCGGCGGCCAGCGCCTTCGCTTCCTCCGTGCGGCCCGCCATTGCCAGGCAGAACACCGCGATCGCGCGGATGTGCACGTGCGCGTTGGGGCGCGCCGCCGAACGCAGCGCCCAGTCGGCCGCTTCCTCGCAGCGGCCCAGGCGCAGCAGGGCCAGCGCGCGCGAGGCCAGCATTCCGAACAGCAACGGGTCCATGGGGCTGAGCGCCCGGGCCTGGTCGACTTCGGCGATCGCGCTCTCCGCGTCGCCCGACTGCGCCTGCACGAAGCCCAGCGTGTAGTGGCCCAGGGCGAAGTTGGGGCTGAGGTCGATCGCCGACTGCAATTCGCGCACGGCCTCGTCCTCGCGGTCCATCAGCCACAGCGCCCGGCCCAGCGCCCAGTGCGAGGCCGGATCGTGCGCGTCGGCCATCACGCCTTCGGCCGCGGCCGCATAGGCCTGCTGGATCGCGCTCGCGCGTTCGCGCCAGCCGAGGAAGGCGTCCTGGAAGTGGGTGAAGGACAGGCCCGCATGCGGCCGCGAGAAGGTCGGGTCCAGCCGCACCGCGGTACGGAAGAACTGGCGCGCCTGTTCGTTGTCTTCGCGGTCGAAGCGGAACATGTGCCACAGCCCGCGGTGGTGGGCCTCCCAGGCGTCGAGGCAGTTCGGGTTCTTGAGGATCGCCCGGTTGCGTTCGGCCGCCTCGATCTGGTTGGCGATCGCGGTCACGATCCGGTTGCCGATCTCTTCGAGCACCAGGAAGGTGTCGTCGCGTCCGGCGGAAAACTCCTCGGCCCAGAGCACCTGACCGCTGCGCGTCTGCGTCAGCTGCACGCTCACGACGAGATGTCCGTCCGGGCCGCGCCGCAGCCAGCCGCTCGCGATGTAGTCGACGTCGAGGCGTCGGCCGGCGTCTTCAGAATCCACGTGCCGCTCGGCCAGCGTCGCCATGGTGCCCTCGGCAATCACGAACACGCTGCGCAGCCTTGCGAGCCGCAGCGTCACGTCGCGCGCCAGGCCGTCGCCGAGGCCGCCGCGCAGCGCCCCGCCCGGCGTGCGATCGGCGAAGGGCATCACGGCGATCGAGGCGCGGCGGGTGGGGGCGAGCGCGGGTTCGGGCGGTGCTGCCGGTGCCGTCATGACGACACCGGGCGTGGCGGCGATCGCGTGGCGTGACCGGGCCGCGCGCCAGGCGTGCGCGAGCGGGCCCCAGTCCTGCCCTTCGGCCTCGAAGCGGCGCCCCGCGGCCGCGAGGTGCTCCTCCGCTTCGCGCAGACGACCGCGCGCGGCCAATGCGTCGAGCAAGCACTCGTGGGCTCGCCGATCGAACGGGGCGAGCGCGAGCCAGCGTTCCAGGGCTTCGATGGCCATATCGCTGCCAACCGGCAGCGACCGCGCCCAGTGCTCCAGCACCGCGGCGTGCGCGGCGCGCAGGCGACGGCGCTCGCCGGCGAGCCAGCCCGAGAAGGCGGGACTGCGCGGCACTTCCAGGCCTTCGAGCAACTCGCCACGCTGCAGCAGCGCGGCCAGCGCTTCCAGCTCCGTGACCGCCAGAGTCGCCACGCCGCGTTGCAGCATGTGGATCACCGTGCGCGCGTCGATGTCGCCGTCCGCCAAGTCGAGCGCCACGGAATCGCCGGAGGCGATCACGCGCGGGCGATCCGCCTCGTCCAGAACCGCGCGCAGCTTGCTCAGGCACCAGCGCAGCTCGCCGCGCGGATCCCCGGGCAGGTCCCACAGCAGTTCGCAGAGATGGCTGCGCGTCGTGCCGCGGGCGGCCAGCGCCAGGTAGGCGAGCAGCGCGCGCACCTTGCGCGAGGGCGGCAGGGCGACGGCCATGCCGGCGCGGCTGAGCGTCATGGGGCCGAGCAGCCGCAGGGCCACCCCGGGCCCCGGCGGCCCGTCGCCTTGCCCCTGCGTCCCGGTTTCCACGCCAATTTCCACGCTGGTCCCCACGGCGGCATCCACACTCTGGGCGGACAGTGGCCTTCCACCGCAACTTTCCTGGAGCAAGCACCATGGATGCAGCCGCCGCCCCCGACTTCGCCGCCATCAAGACCCGCCAGAAGGCCGCCTGGGCTTCGGGCGACTATGCCGTCATCGGTACCACCTTGCAAATCGTCGGCGAAACGCT
>NZ_DASSVG010000218.1:0-23129 GCF_035706265.1 Ramlibacter sp.
AGCTTGATCGCGGCCAGCATGATCTCCCACAGGGCGACCTCGTTGCCCAGCATCAGGAGGATGCGGTCGCCGCGCCGCACGCCCTGCGCGCGCAGGAAGTTGGCGGTGCGGTTGGAGCGCGCCGCGAGTTCGCCGAACGACAGCTTCTGCTCGCTGCCGTCCTCCTCCACGATCCACAGCCCGGGCGCGTCGTTGCCCGCCGCCATGGCATCGAAGTAGTCCAGCGCCCAGTTGAACTCGCCCAGTTGCGGCCAGCGGAATTCCCGGTAGGCGGTGGCGTAGTCGGTGCGGTGTGCGAGCAGCAAGTCGCGTGCGCGCAGGAAGGGATCGGCTCTGCCCATCGTGCTCTCCTCCGAAGGGCTGCCGGCAGGAGGGACCGCGGCAGCACTGCCGTTGCGATGATCCCCGCCGGCGGATCCTGCCAGACCGGGGTGGCCCTGCAGTCTAGCGCGCGCTCGGGACGCGTTTCATTGACACCGCTCAGCAACCGGTGCGCGGCTGCACTGCCGGCCAGCCGCTGTCCTCTTCAGCCCTCGCGGTCGCTGCCGGGCTCGCCCTCTTGCGGCGGGTGCACTTGCGCGGGGTGCTCCTGCTTCGGGTGCTCCTGCTTCGGCGCCGGCTTCTGCTGCGGAAGCGCACCTTCCGGTTTCGGCACGTCGTCGCGGCCCTCGTGCTCGCGATTCATCGCCTCGCGCTCGCGCGGCGT
This sequence comes from Ramlibacter sp., assembly GCF_035706265.1. Taxonomy (GTDB): domain Bacteria; phylum Pseudomonadota; class Gammaproteobacteria; order Burkholderiales; family Burkholderiaceae_C; genus Ramlibacter. The sequence continues at coordinate 707 of NZ_DASSVG010000218.1, forward strand.
CTTGGTCGAGCCGCCCTGGACCGCGCCGCCGATGCGGCTCAGCGCCGCGTGTTCCCAGAGCTGATCGAGTTCCCGCTGCGTCATGGCTGCTCCTTGCAATGTCCCAAAGCCACCCTGCCGGCCCCGGCATGATGCCGAGGCCTGCGCCGGCGGGGATCCAGCGTGCCCTGTCGTGGGCGGCTGGCGCCGGCGAGGTCGTCAGGGGCGCGACGGACGCAGCGGCGTCAGCCGCGGTCCGTGCGCATCGGCCGCGGAGACTGCTGGCCGTTGGTGTCCATGTCGTTGCCGGCGCCCATCGTGCTGGTGTCGCCGCTGTTGCCCATGTCGGGGCCGGCGCCGAGGGTGGCCGTGTTGTTCTGGTCGCCGTCGCGGCCGACGTTCATTTCCACGCCGGGGAGGCCGCGGTCGCTGGCGTTGCTGCCGACGTTCGCTTCGACGCCGGGCACCCCGGACTGCGCGTTGGCGGATTGAGAGGAGTAGCCGGAGGCGCCAGCATCGGCCGTGTCGCCAGCCGCGATGACCGACGGAGCCTCCAGCACCAGTGCGGAAGCGGCGATGGCGGCGGCAATGGAAAGGATCGAGGTACGCTTGTTCATGGGTTCTCCTGTTTGCTCCCCCCGGACTTTGGGAGCGCCGCCATGGAATGGGAGACGCCAATGGGCCAGCCTGTGTGTAGGACGCGGAGGGCCAACCGGCACCGCCTCCCATGACCCCCAAGTCTCACTCGAGAACCCATCGACCCAGCCATCGCAGGCTGAGCGGAAACCTCGCCTGCGCCGTACCGGCACTCAGCGGGGCGACGTCGCCACCTGGGTGCGCGGCGCGCGCAACTGGCGCCGGCGCCACCACAGGAGCACGCCGCTGCCACCCAGGGTCGCGAGCGCGAGGCCGCCGAGGGCCACGACGACGGTGTGCGCCGGGCCTCCGAGGGCGCCGGTGTGCAGCGGATAGACCGTGGACACCAGGCGATTGCCCGGATCGAGTTCGTTCCAGCGCACCACCTTGAGCACCTTGCCGCTCGCGGGGTCGAGCCAGACCGATGAAAGCCCGTTCGGGTGGGGATCGTCGGCGAGCTTGAACCGGATCCGCGTGGGCTGCGTCCTGCGGCCCGGCACCTGCACGTAGCCCACCATGCCCTCGGGGAACACGGCTCTTGCCGCGTGCTGAAGGGCTCGTCGTCGCTGTACTACGGCGTGGTGCGCGCATCGCGTGAGCGGCAGCACGCGGCGCAGGCAAATGCCATCGCTGCGGTCGATGGATTCGTCCTTGCGGCATGCTGCCCGCCCAGGAGGCAAGCATGTCCGCTTCACAGTCCAGTCCCGAGGCGATCCGTCCGCCCGTGCCGCCTTTCACCTTCGAGACGGCCACGCAGAAGGTGCGCGCGGCCGAAGACGCCTGGAACACGCGCGACCCCGACCGGGTGGTGCAGGTCTACACGCCCGACACGCAATGGCGCAACCGCGCCGAGTTCCCGGTCGGGCGGGACGAGGTGCGCGCGTTCCTGCAGCGCAAATGGGCGCGCGAGCTGGACTACCGGCTGATCAAGGAGCTGTGGGCCTTCGCCGGCGATCGCCTGGCGGTGCGCTTCGCGTACGAGTGGCACGACGACTCGGGCCATTGGTTCCGCAGCTATGGCAACGAGAACTGGGAATTCACTGCGCAAGGGCTCATGCGCCGGCGCTTCGCCAGCATCAACGATCTGCCGATCCGCGAGTCCGAGCGCCTGTTCCACTGGCCGCTGGGCCGGCGTCCCGATGACCATCCCGGGCTCAGCGACCTGAAACTCTGAGCCGGGAACCGGCGGCGCCCGCTGCGCGTTTCCGTTGCGGATAACCCTCAGCTTCCGCGGGCCGGTGGAGTGGCGCCGGAACCGCCCATCCTCGACGTTTACCGAATCGAAACAAAATGCACGGTCCCGATGTGGGACAGATGGGAACCATCGGGTTACCATTGGTTTCGCCCTTGGAGTGCGTCCGCCCATGCACAGCCCGGTTATCCGCGTCGGTATCGTCGACGATCAGAAGATCGTCCGCTCTGCCCTGCGCGGCTACCTCGCGATGGCGTCCGGCATCGAATGCGTAGGGGAGGCCGCCAACGCCGACGAAGCGGTGGAACTCGTGCGCAGCCGCGAGCTGGACGTGCTGGTGCTCGATCTGCTCATGCCGGGATCGCAGGAGCTGGAAGCGCTGCACCGCGTCCGGGAGGCGGCCCCGCATTTGCGCATCCTCGTTCTCTCCGCCTATCCGGCCGAGCGGTACGGCCCCCGGGCGGTCGCCGCCGGCGCGGCTTCCTACCTGGAGAAGGCGAACGGGCCGGCCGATCGGGTCGTGCGCGAGATCCGCGCCGTCGCCGAAGGCCGCGGGTCCGGCTCGTGGGAGGAGAGTGACGAGCGCGATGCGGCGCCCGAGCCGTCCCCGGTGGCCTGGTCCAACGATCCAATCGCGGGGCCCTGGCCGCTGGTGGGTGGAAGTGCGACGGACCTGGGCTGGCAGTCCATCGCCCGGACGGTGTTCTGGCTGCTGCTCGTCGTGGTGAGCTTCTCCATGACGCTGCCCGAGTTCACCTTGCAGCTGCTGCGGTCCTACAGTCCGTGGCTCGACAACGCGGCGCTCCTGAGCCTGATGCTGGGCGACAACCTCGACCACATCCTCGCCTTCGGGGCGCTGGGCATCTCCGCCCGGTTCGCCTACCCGCAGGCCAACGCATCGCACTGCACCCTGATCCTGGCCGCCGTGGCGATCGTGACGGAACTCGTGCAGCTCTGGAGCCCGGGCCGCGACCCCGCCCTCCCGCACGTCGTGCTGGACCTGGTGTCCGGCACCATCGGTTTCGGCCTCGGCTCCCTGGCCTCCACCGCGCTGATTCCGAAGAGCATCCCGCAGGTTCGCTGAAGTCCGGGCGGCTCACCCGCCTCGGGTACATGCGCTTACGTGCCTTTGCACGCGCGGGACAGGCGCTTCGCGCCTGCGACAACTCGGCGGCGCACCATGCAGGCATCGAATCCAGGAGCAGTACCCATGAAGACTTCCGCCATCGTGTGCGCCGTGCTGGCCGGCTCGTTCGGCTTCACCAGCGTCGCCTCCGCCCGGGACTGGCGCGGTGACGACCGCGGCCATGACCGCCAGCACCGCGTCGAGCAGCGCCATGACCGCCCGCAGCGCGCGGAGCAGCGCCACGAACGCCGCGCCGAGCGGGATGGGCGCCACGCGCAGCGGCAGCAGTTCCGGGCGCACGTGCAGCCGCAACGGCCCGTCTATCGGGCGCCGGCCTACACCTACAACCATCCGACGTACCGTGCTCCGGCGCACCGCTTCTACCGCGGCGGCTACCTGCCGGCCCCGTACCGCACTCACACCTACTACGTGAACGACTGGCACGCCTACCCCGGGCTCTATGCGCCTCCCTACGGCCAGCAGTGGGTCAACATCGACGGCGAATTCCTGCTGGTCGCGCTCGCCACCGGCCTGATCGTCAACGCGCTGATCCAGTGACCGGCACCGGCGCGAGGGGCACTCCGGTCCCTCGCGCTGGCTCGGCGCTAGAATAGATGCATGTCGCATGCATCTTCAATTCCGCCCAGCCTGAACATCCTGCTGCTCGAAGACATCCACGCGAGCGCCGATTCCGTTCTCGAGTCCATCCCCGGCGCGCGCATCCGCCGGCTGCGCCATGCCCCCGATGCGGGCGAATTGAAGGACCTGCTGGCCGAGGCCGACGTGCTGGGCCTGCGCTCGCGCACGCAGCTCGATGCGGCGGCGCTGGCGGCCGCGCCGCGGCTGCGCGCCGTGGGCGCCTATTGCACCGGCACCAACAACATCGACCTGAAGGCGGCGGCGCAGCGCGGCGTGGCGGTCTTCAACGGCCCGTTCTCCAACACCCGTTCGGTGGCCGAACTGGTGATCGGGCACGCGATCGCGCTGCTGCGCCGGGTGCCGGAGCGGCAGGCCGCGGCGCGGCGCGGCCAGTGGCTGAAGGATGCCCGCCGCTCCAACGAGATCCGCGGCAAGACGCTGGGGATCGTGGGCTACGGCAAGATCGGCACCCAGACCGGCCTGCTGGCCGAGGCCATGGGCATGCGCGTGGTGTTCCACGACGTCGAGGCCAAGCTGCCGCTGGGCAACGCCGTGGCGGCGCCCAGCCTGGAAGCCCTGCTGGGTGAGGCCGACATCGTGACGCTGCACGTGCCGCAGACGCCGCAGACCCGCAAGCTGATCGACGCGCAGCGGCTGGCGCAGATGAAGGAGGACGCGGTGCTGATCAACCTGGCGCGCGGCCAGGCCGTGGACATCGACGCCCTGCATGAAGCGCTGGCCGCGGGCCGGCTGCGCGGCGCCGCCGTCGACGTGTTCCCGGTCGAACCGGCCTCCGCCGGCCAGGCCTTCGAATCGCCGCTGCGTGCGCTGGACAACGTGATCCTCACGCCGCACGTGGCCGGCTCCACGGTGGAGGCGCAGCGCAACCTCGGCATCGAAGTGTCGGAGAAGCTGCGCGACTTCCTGCGCCTGGGCGCCGTGCGCGGCAGCGTGAACCTGCCGGAGGTGGGCGCCGGTCCGGTGCGCGGGGCGGCGCGCATCGTGCACCTGCACCGCGACGAGCCCGGCGTGATCTCGCAGCTCAATGGCCTGCTGGCCGCCGCCGGACTCAATGTGACGCAGCTGCACCTGGAAACGGGGCGCGGCGTGGGCGTGGCGGTGATCGACGTGAGCCAGGTGCCGGCGGCGGCGACGCTGTCCGCCGTGCGCGCGATCGGCGCCACGCTCGGCGCCTTCCTGGCCGATTTCGCCAGCGCTCCCGGCGTTCCTCAGGCAGCGTAAACGGGCCGGCCGCGCGACCCGCGCCCGGCCCTGGCCGTCGTACCATGGCCGCATGGATGCAGGCGATGGGATGCTGCCGTGCTGCGTCGCCGGCGGCGGCCCGGCCGGCCTGATGCTGGGCTATCTGCTCGCGCGCGCGGGCGTGCGCGTCACCGTGCTGGAGAAGCACGACGACTTCCTGCGCGACTTCCGCGGCGACACCATCCATCCTTCGACCCTCACGGTGCTGCAGGACGTCGGCCTGCTGGAGGCCTTCCTGGCGCTGCCGCACCAGGAGATCGCCGAACTGAGCGGCGACGTGTACGGGCAGCCCGTCACCATCGCCGACTTTCGGCACCTGCCGGCGCCGCGGCCCTTCCTGGTGCTGATCCCGCAGTGGGACTTCCTGGACTTCCTCGCCCGCGAGGCACAGCGGTTTCCCGGCTTCACCTTGCGCATGGGCACCCGGGCCAGCGGCGTGATCGAGGAGGGGGGCCGCATCGTCGGCGTGCAGGTGGAGTCGCGCGAAGGCCGGTCGGAACTGCGCGCCGGACTCGTCGTCGCGGCCGACGGCCGCCATTCGACCCTGGCGCCGGACGCGGGCCTGGAACGCGTGGACACCGGCGCCCCGATCGACGTGCTCTGGTTCCGGCTGCCGCGCGATGCGGCGCACGACCCGGCCCGCACCGGCGGCACCATCCGGCCGGGCGCGCTGCTGGTCACCCTGAACCGCGACACCTATTGGCAATGCGCCTTCGTCATCCCCAAGGGTGCGCTGGAGCAGGTGCGGCAGGAGGGCATCGCCGCCTTCCGCGAGCGTGTCGCCCGCACGACCGACTTCCTCGCCGACAGCGTGGACGCGCTGCGCGGCTGGGACGACGTCAAGCTCCTGAACGTGCAGATCAGCCACCTGCGGCGCTGGTGGCGCGAGGGCCTGCTGTGCATCGGCGATGCCGCCCATCCGATGTCGCCGGTCGGCGGCGTGGGCATCAACCTCGCCATCCAGGATGCCGTCGCGGCGGCCAACCTGCTGGCCGAGCCCTTGCGGCAAGGCAGCCTGCGCGCCGAGCACCTCGAGGCCGTCCAGCGCCGCCGCGAATGGCCGGCCCGGGTGACCCAGCGGGTGCAGGTCGCGGTGCAGAACGAAGTGCTGTCGCCGGTGCTGGCGCGCAGCAGCGCGCCGGCCCGCACGCCGCTCGCCGTGACGCTGCTGCAGCGGCTGCCGACGCTGCGCCGCCTGCCCGCGCGCCTGGTCGGCATCGGCGTGCGACCCGAGCGGGTGCGCAGCGGGCGCGCAGCGTCGTAGCCTGTCACCCTATGCGGGGGGCCTCGCGGCGGCGCCCGCGTAGCGCACCCGCATCACCAGCACCGGAATGGCCAGCAGCAGGGTCGCGGAGTTGGCGACCATCATGGGCACCTCGCCCAGCACGATGCCGTACGCCAGCCACGCCGCCACTCCGAGGGTGAAGAGGGTGTACATCTTCAGCGAGATCCCTCTCACGTCCTTGGTGCGGAAGGTGCGCCAGGCCTGCGGCACGAACGAGACGGTGGTCAGCGTGGCAGCGACGTAGCCGAGAACATCGGAGGTTTGCATGGCGCGATTGGAACCCGGCGGTGGCGCGCGCCCGATAGGTGCGGCGAGCGAAACGCTGTCAGCCGCGCTCTGATGGCAGTTGCAGCCGGGCCTGCCGGCAGACCTGCACGCAGTCGCGGATGTGCTCCTCGCCCAGGTAGCGGATCGCGGCGTAGCCGATCAGCGCCGAGAGCGCCTGGCCCGCGATGGGAACGTACTTGGCCGCCTGCTTCACCGTGAGGCGCCGGCCCATGGCCGCCGCGGCGCGGATCACCAGGTCGCGGGTGATGAACTTGCCGATCACCATCGAGCCGACCACGCTCACGGCCTTCTCGACCTGCTCGCGCTTGCGCTGCGGCAGGCGTTCCAGCTGCTCCGGCGTGAGGCCGAATTCCTCGTTGATTGCAGGGATCAGCTTGGACAGCACGGCGGCATCCACGAGCCAGTCCAGGCCCGGCACGGGCACGGCGCTCGCCGCGGCACCGGCCAAGGCGCGGCGATTGAGCAGCTTGCGCGCACGCCGCACGGCCTGGAGGAGGGCGGGATCGCCGCCTGCAAGCTGCAGCGCACTGGCCATGCTCAGCCTGCCGCCTCCGCCTCGGCGGCCTCGATCTCGCCGGACAGCGCGAGCCAGCGCTCCTCCAGCTGCCCGAGTTCGTCGGTGACGGCCTTCAGCCGGCGGCCTGCATCGGCGATCTCCGCCGGGGGCAGGGCGCCCGAGAGGCGCGACTCGAGTTCGCCTTTCTCGGTCTCCAGGCTCGCCATGCGGCGCTCGGCCTGCTCCAGCTCCTTCTTCAGGGGCCTCAGGCGGGTGGCGAGTTGCTGCCGCTGCAGGGCCTGGGCCTTGCGCTGCTCCTGCGGGGTGGCGCGCGGCTCGGTGCTGGCGGGGGCGCTGGCGGCCGCCACTTGTTCGCGCAGGCGGCGCGCTTCCTCCAGCAGGTACTTCTGGTAGTCGTCGAGGTCGCCGTCGAAGGGCGCGACGGTGCCGCGGCCCACCAGCCAGAACTCGTCGCACACCGAGCGCAGCAGCGCGCGGTCGTGGCTCACCAGCATCACCGTGCCCTCGAATTCGTTCAGCGCCACGGACAGCGCCTCGCGGGTGTTGAGGTCCAGGTGGTTGGTCGGTTCGTCCAGCAGCAGCAGGTTGGGGCGCTGCCACACGATCATGGCCAGCACCAGCCGCGCCTTCTCGCCGCCGCTCATGGTGCCCACGCTCTGCTGCACCATGTCGCCGGTGAAGAGGAACTGGCCCAGGTAGTTGCGCAGGTCCTGCTCGCGGTCCGACTGGCCGGTGGCGGCCGCGAGCTCGCGCGCGAGCCGCACCATGTGCTCCAGCGGCGTGTCCTGCGGCCGCAGCACGTCCAGCTCCTGCTGCGCGAAGTAGCCGATGGTGAGGCCCTTGCCCTCGGTCACGCGGCCGGCCAGCGGCGGCATGGTGCGGGCGATGGTCTTCACCAGCGTGGACTTGCCCTGGCCGTTGGCCCCCAGGATGCCGATCCGCTGGCCGGCGAGCACGGAGCGGTTGACGTTGCGCAGGATCACTTTCTCGCCGTAGCCGAACGCCCCGTCCTGGATCACCAGCATCGGGTTCGGCAGGTTCTGCGGCTCCTTGAACTCGAAGGTGAATTCCGCGCTGGCGAGCACCGGCGCGATCTTCTCCATCCGCTCCAGCGCCTTGACGCGGCTTTGCGCCTGCTTGGCCTTGGTGGCCTTGGCCTTGAAGCGGTCGATGAACTTCTGCAGGTGGGCGATCTTGTCCTGCTGCCGCGTGTAGGCGGCCTGCTGCTGCTCCAGCTGCTGCGCGCGCAGCAGCTCGAAGCCGCTGTAGTTGCTGCCGTAGCGCGTGAGCTGGCGGTTGTCGATGTGCAGCGTGACGCCGGTGACCGCGTCGAGGAACTCGCGGTCGTGGCTGATCACCACCAGCGTGCCGGCGTAGCGCTGCAGCCAGCCTTCCAGCCACACCAGGGCATCGAGGTCCAGGTGGTTGGTGGGCTCGTCCAGCAGCAGCAGGTCCGAGGGGCACATCAGCGCGCGGGCGAGCTGCAGCCGCATGCGCCAGCCGCCGGAGAAGCTGTTGACGGGCCGCTCCAGTTCGTCCGGCCGGAAGCCCAGGCCGAGGATCAGCGCCTGCGCGCGCGGCACGGCGTCGTGCGCGCCGGCATCGGCGAGGTCGGAATGCGCGTGGGCGATCGCGAGGCCGTCGCCGCTGGCTTCGGCCTCGGCCAGTTCCTCGTTCAGCGTGACGAGCCGGGTGTCGCCGGCCAGCACGAAGGCCGTGGCCGGTTCGTCGCTTTCCGGCATGTTCTGCGCCACCTGCGCCAGCCGCCACTGCGGTGGCATGGAGAAGTCGCCGGCATCCTCGTGCAGGCTGCCATTGAGCAGGGCGAACAGGGTCGACTTGCCGGCGCCGTTGCGCCCGACCAGGCCGACTTTCTCGCCGGGGTTGATGGTGACGGAGACGCCATCGAGCAGCACCTTGGCGCCGCGGCGCAAGGTGACGTTGCGCAGCTGGATCACGGGTTGGGCTGGTGGATGGCGCCGGGCTCGCCGGCGGGTGCGCGCTGGGCTGGCAGGAAACGGGTGGAAGGATCGCGCGTCATTGCCGCGATTTTCGCAGGTCTGGCGCCGGCGGTTCGCCCAGCAGGGCTTGCAGCATGCGGCGGGCATTGAGCGGCAGCGCATCCGCTTCGCGCACGCAGGCCAGCAGCCGGCGCTGGGCCCAGGGCTCCGCGATGGCGATGAAGCGCGGGCGCGAGCGCTGCGCGGCGTAGCGCCCGGCCACGGCGCGCGGCACCACGCCGATGCCGATGCCTTCCTCGACCATCCGGCACAGCGCCTCGAAACTGCCGACACGGACGCGGTAGGTCAGCCGCCGCCCGGTCTTGAGCGCCTGCGCCGCCACGTGCGCGTGCAGCGGGCTGCCTTCGGCCAGGGCGACGAAGGGCTCGCCGATCGCTTCGGCCAGCGTGATGCGCCGGCGCCGCGCCAGCCGGTGGCCGGGCGGCACGGCCAGCACGAGGTCGTCGCGGCGGAAGGGGAACTGCTGCAGGCCGTCCACGTCCGCCACGTCCGAGACGATCCCGATGTCGCAGGTGCCGGCGCGCAGCGCGGCGACGATGGCGTCGCTCGGGCGCTCCTCCACATCCACCGACACGCGCGGATGCGCGGCGAGGAAGCGGCCCAGCGGCTGCGGCAGGTGTTCCGTCATCGCGGAGGTGTTGCACAGCAGGCGGACGTGGCCGCTCAGGCCGCGCCCGTACTCGCCCAGCTCGCCGCGCAGGCGCTCCATCTGCTCCAGCACCAGGCGGGCGTGGTGCGCCAGCGTGCGCCCGGCCTCGGTGGGCCGCGCGCCCTGGCTGGAGCGCGCCAGCAGCGGCGTGCCCAGCGCGTCCTCCATCGCCAGCACGCGCTGGCTGGCCGACGCGAGCGTCATGTGCGCGCGCGCGGCGCCGCCCGTGATCGAGCCGGCGTCGACGATGTGCGCGAAGAGCCGCAGGTCCGTCAGGTCGAATCGCATCGCGCAAGTGTGCACCCGGGGGCCTCAGGCGCTGCCTGAGGCCGCGTTTGCCACTTCCGCATTGGCGCGCGGACGCGGGGCCGCGAGACTTCGCCCGTGGAATTCGAACAGTGGATGGCGGTGGGAGCGGTCTTCGTGCTGGCAGGCGCGGTGAAGGGCGTGATCGGCCTCGGGCTGCCGACGCTGTCGATGGCGCTGCTGGCCGTGTGGATGCCGCCCGCCGCGGCGGCGGCGCTGCTGGTGGCCCCTTCGCTGGTTACCAACGTGTGGCAGCTGCAGCCCTGGCCCGGCCTGGGCCGCACGCTGCGGCGCCTGGGCGGCATGCAGGCCGGCATCGTCATGGGCACCCTGGCCGGAGGCTGGACCTTCGGCGGCCTGGATGGCGGCGGGGCCGCGCTCGCCCTGGGCGTGGCGCTGGTGGGCTATGCGGGCTGGGGCATGCTGGGCACGCCCTTGCAGGTGCCGGCGCGCCATGAAGGCTGGCTGGGTGCGCTGACCGGCGCGCTCACGGGCGCCGTGACGGCCTGGACCGGCGTCTTCGTGCTGCCCGCCGTGCCTTTCCTGCAGGGGCTGCGGCTGGAGCGCGACGAACTGGTGCAGGCGATGGGCCTGTGCTTCACGACCTCGACGCTCGCCTTGGGCGCGGCGCTGCTGGTGCAGGGGCGCTATCCGGCAGCCACTGCGGGCGCCTCGTTCGTCATGCTGCTGCCGGCGCTGGCAGGCATGGCGGCGGGCCAGTGGCTGCGCCAGCGCATGCCGCTGCCGGTGTTCCGGCGCTGCTTCTTCCTCGGGCTCGCGGCCCTGGGAACCTACGTCGCGTTGCGCGCGATGGCTTCCCTGGTGAGCAGCAGCACCTGATCGTCGCCGGTGCTGGTTTCCAGCCACACGGCTTCGAGCTGCGGGAAGGCGGCCTCGAAGTGGTCGCGCTCGTTGCCGATCTCCAGCACCAGCACGGCCTCGTCGCTCATGCGCGAAGGCGCGTCGCGCAGCAGCGTGCGGATGAAATCCATGCCGTCGCTGCCGCCGGCCAGCGCGAGCTCGGGTTCGGCGCGGTATTCGGTGGGAAGCGCCGCCATGCTCTGCGCGTTCACGTACGGCGGATTGCACAGGATCAGGTCGTAGGGGCCGGGCAGGGCGGCCAGGCCGTCGGACTGCACGAGGCGGATGCGGTCCGCGAACCCGTGCCGGTCGACGTTGATGCGCGCAACTTCGAGCGCCTCGGGCGAGAGGTCCGCCGCGTCGACCTGCACCTCGGGCCATGCCATCGCCGCCAGCACCGCGAGCGAGCCGTTGCCGGTGCACAGGTCCAGCACCTTGCGCGTGCGGTCGCTGAGCCACGCGTCGATGGATCCATCGGCCAGCAGTTCGGCAATGAAGCTGCGCGGCACGATCGTCCGCTCGTCGACGTGGAAGGGCACGCCCTGCAGCCAGGCTTCGCCGGTCAGGTAGGCGGCGGGCTTTCGGGTCGCGATGCGTTCTTCCACCAGGGCACGCACCGCGTCTTCCTCTGCGTGCTGCAGCTCGCGCGCGGCGTTCTCGTCCAGCGCATCGAGCGGCAGGCCGAGCTTCCAGAGCGCGAGCCACGCCGCCTCGTCGAAGGCGTTGGTGGTGCCGTGGCCGAAGGCGACCCCGGCCGCCTCCAGACGCGCGGCCAGTTCCTCGACGAGCGCGATCAGCTGCACTGCCGGTCCAGGTGTTCGAGCACGCCGCGGTAGATGTCCTTCAGCGGCTCCAGGTCCGCCACCCGCACGTGCTCGTCGATCTTGTGGATGCTGGCGTTGATCGGGCCGAACTCGATGACCTGCGGGCAGATGCGCGAGATGAAGCGGCCGTCGCTGGTACCACCGGTGGTGGAGAGCTCGGTCTCCAGCCCCGTGACGCCGCGGATCGCGGCCTGCACGGCGCCGACCAGCTCGCCCGGCGTGGTGAGGAAAGGCTGGCCGCCCAGGGTCCACTGCAAGTCGTATTCGACCCCGTAGCGGTCCAGGATCGCGTGCACGCGCTGCTGCAGGTCCTCCGCCTTGCTCACGCTGGCGAAGCGGAAATTGAAGTCGACGACGACGCTGTTCGGGATGATGTTGCCCGCGCCGGTGCCGCCGTGGATGTTGCTGATCTGCCAGCTGGTGGGCGGGAAGAATTCGTTGCCTTCATCCCAGACCGTCGCCGCCATCTCGGCCAGCGCCGGCAGGGCCTGGTGGATCGCGTTTTTCCCCAGCTGCGGATAGGCGATGTGGGCCTGGATGCCCTTGACCGTGAGCTTGCCCGTGAGGCTGCCGCGGCGGCCGTTCTTGATCATGTCGCCGAGCTTTTCCACCGAGGTCGGCTCGCCGACGATGCAGTAGTCCAGCTTCTCGCCACGCTGGCGCAGGCGCTCGCAGACGACCACCGTGCCGTCGACGCTGGGACCTTCCTCGTCGCTCGTGAGCAGGAAGGCGATGCCGAGCGAAGGATCCTTGTTCTGCGCCAGGAATTCCTCCACGGCCACCGTGAACGCCGCGATGGAGCTCTTCATGTCCGCCGCGCCGCGGCCGTAGAGCCTGCCCTCGCGGTGGCTGGGCACGAAGGGATCGGAGGTCCACTGTTCCAGCGGACCGGTGGGCACCACGTCGGTGTGGCCGGCGAACACGAGCGTTCGGCCGGAGCGGCCGGGCTGCTTGGCCCAGAGGTTGCGCACGCGGAAGTGGTCCGGCCCGCTCACGATGGTTTCGCAGGCGAAGCCGAGCGGCGCGAGCCGCGCTTCGATGAAGGGTTGGCAATGCCCGTCTTCGGGCGTGACGGAACGCTGGGCGATCAGTTGCTCAGCCAGGTGCAGGACTCGGGACATCCCGCTAGTGTTTCACGTCCAGCGTGATTTCAGTGAAGGAGGGCTCATCGTCCAGGTCCTCGGGCGAGTCGCCGTCGTTGCCCAGCGCCTTGGTGGCCGCGGTGCTGGTGTTCTGCAGCCGCCACTGCAGGTTGGTCGGCGAGTCGGCGTAGGCCAGGCCTTCCTTCTTGTCGACGATGCCGTCGAGGATCAGGCGGGCGATGTCCTGCTCGAAGGTCTGCGAACCCTCGGCCATCGACTTCTCCATCGCCTCCTTCACGCCGGAGAAGTCGCCCTTCTCGATCAGTTCGGAGACGAGCTTGGTGTTGAGCATCACCTCCACCGCCGGGGCGCGGCCGCCCGCCACGGTGCGCAGCAGGCGCTGCGATACGATGGCCTTGAGCGCCGCCGCCAGGTCGCCCAGCATGGTCGGGCGCACTTCCACCGGGTAGAAGGACAGGATCCGGTTCAGCGCCTGGTAGCTGTTGTTGGCGTGCATGGTCGCCAGGCACAGGTGGCCCGACTGCGCGTAGGCGATGGCGGCGGACATGGTCTCGCGGTCGCGGATCTCGCCGATCAGGATCACGTCGGGCGCCTGGCGCAGCGCGTTCTTCAGCGCCGTCTGCAGCGACTGCGTGTCGCTGCCCACCTCGCGCTGGTTCACCACGCACTTCTTGTTGCGGAAGATGAATTCGACCGGATCCTCGATGGTGAGGATGTGGCCCGTCATCGACTCGTTGCGGTGGTCGATCATGGCCGCCAGCGTGGTGCTCTTGCCGGCGCCGGTGGAGCCCACCATCAGCAGCAGGCCGCGCTTCTCCAGGATCAGGTCGGCCAGGATCATCGGCACCTGCAGCGTGGCCAGGGGCGGGATCTCGGTGGCGATGTAGCGGACCACCGCGGCGATGGTGCCGCGCTGGCGCATGGCGGAGAAGCGGTAGTTGCCGGCGCCTTCCACGGCATGGGCCATGTTCAGCTCGCCGGTGGCATCGAGCTCCTCCATCCGGTGCGCCGGCAGCACTTCGGCCAGCAGCGCACGGGGCGCGTCCGGCGGCAGCAGCTGGCTGTTGATCGGCAACGTCTGTCCGTTGATCTTGATCATCGCCGGCGCATGCGCGGACAGGTACACGTCCGAGGCCTTCTTGTCGGCCATCAGGCGCAGGATGCGCTCCATCGTTCCCATCAACCCCTCCTCACGAGCACCGCCGAGCTTAGCGCATCAGTCGCGCAGCAGATCGTTGAGGCTCACCTTTGCGCGCGTGGCCGCAGTGACCTTCTTCACGATCACGGCGCAATAGAGGCTGTGGCTGCCGTCCTTGGCGGGCAGGTTGCCGCTGACCACCACCGAGCCGGCCGGCACGCGCCCGTAGTGGATCTCGCCCGTCTCGCGGTCGTAGATCCTGGTGCTCTGGCCGATGTAGACGCCCATGGAGATCACGGAGTTCTCCTCCACGATCACGCCTTCGACGATCTCCGAGCGGGCGCCGATGAAGCAGTTGTCCTCGATGATGGTCGGATTGGCCTGCAGCGGCTCCAGCACGCCGCCGAGGCCCACGCCGCCGGACAGGTGCACGTTCTTGCCGACCTGGGCGCAGGAGCCCACGGTGGCCCAGGTGTCGACCATGGTGCCCTCGTCGACGTAGGCGCCGATGTTCACGTAGGAGGGCATCAGGATCGCGCCCTTGGCGATGAAGCTGCCGCGGCGGGCCACGGCGGGCGGCACCACGCGCACGCCGGTGGCGGCCATCTCGTCGGCCGACAGGTGCGAGAACTTGGTCGGCACCTTGTCGTAGAAGGCGAGCTCGCCGCTCTTCATCAGCACGTTGTCGTTCAGGCGGAAGGACAGCAGCACCGCCTTCTTCACCCACTGGTTCACCGTCCACTGGCCCACGCCCTGGCGCGTGGCCACGCGCAGCTTGCCGGTGTTGAGTTCGCCGATCACGTGGTCGACCGCCTCGCTCACTTCCTTGGGCGCGCCCTTGGGCGAGAGGCTGGCGCGGTCGTCCCACGCCTGGTCGATGATTTGCTGGAGCTGCTGGGTCATTGCTTGCGGATTTCTTGTCTGGATTGCACGAACTGGACGATGCGCTGGGCGGCCTCGAGGCACTCTGCGGTGTCGGCCACCAGCGCCATGCGGACGCGGCCGGCGCCGGGATTGAAGCCACCCGCTTCGCGGGCGAGATAGCTGCCCGGCAGCACGGTCACATTGTATTGAGCCAGCAGCTCGCGGGCGAACTCGGTGTCGCTGCCGCCCACGCCGGCCCAGAGGTAGAAGCTGGCGTCGGGCAGCCGCACGTCGAGCACCTGCGCGAGCAGCGGCGTGACCTCGGCGAACTTGCGGCGGTACTGCTCGCGGTTGTCGACCACGTGCTGCTCGTCCTGCCAGGCAGCCAGGCTCGCGGCCTGCACGATCGGGCTCATCGCGCTGCCGTGGTAGGTGCGATAGAGCAGGAAGGCCTTCAGCAGCTGCGCGTCGCCGGCCACGAAGCCGCTGCGCATGCCGGGCACGTTGCTGCGCTTGGAGAGGCTGGTGAAGGCGACCAGGTTCCTGAAGTCCTTGCGCCCCAGCTTGGCCGCCGCTTCCAGGCCGCCCAGCGGCGGCTCGTCGCGGAAGTAGATCTCGCTGTAGCACTCGTCGGAGGCGATCACGAAGCCGTGGCGGTCCTGCAGCGCGAAGAGCTTGCGCCATTCCTCCAGCGGCATCACGGCGCCGGTGGGGTTGCCGGGCGAGCAGACGTACAGCAGCTGCGTCTTCGCCCAGACCGCTTCGGGCACGCTGTCCCAGTCCACGGCGAAGTTGCGCGCCGGATCGCTGGGCGCGTAGTACGGCTCGGCGCCGGCCAGCAGGGCCGCGCCTTCGTAGATCTGGTAGAAGGGATTGGGGCAGACCACCACGGCGGGCCGGCTCGGGTCGACCACCGTCTGTGCGAAGGCGAACAGCGCCTCGCGCGAGCCGTTCACCGGCAGGATCTGCGTCGCGGCGTCCAGCTGCAGGCCGTAGCGGCGCTGCAGCCACTGCGCGCAGGCTTCGCGCAACTGCGGCGTGCCGGCCGTGGGCGGATAGCCGGCCAGGTCGCTGCCGGGCACCTCCATGGCGGCGGCCAGCGCCTTCTTGATGAAGGCGGGCGTGGGGTGCTTGGGCTCGCCGATGCCCAGGCTGATCGGGCGGTAGGCGGGGTTCGGCGTGACGCCGGCGAACAGCTGCCGCAAGCGCTCGAAGGGGTAGGGCTGCAGCCGGGACAGCAGGGGATTCATCCCGCGATTATCCCAGCGCGCGAGCCCCTGCCGACGGGCGATTGACCGGCCGCGGCCGTGGCGCTCCAATGCCGCCATGAACCCGAACACGGTGCGTGCCAGCGACCTGCGCTTCCTGCTGGGCCTCGCGCTGCCCGCGCTGACGGTGCACTCGGTGTCGCAGCGGCCCCAGCTGGCCGGCTTCATCGCGCTGGGCGTGCTGTTCCTGATCGCGGGCCTGGAAGCCTTCGTCCCGGCACTGGCGCGTTCGCCGGCGCCGCTGGACGACGGCGGCGCGCTGCGCTGGGTGCTGCGCCTGTTCGTGCCGCTGGAGCTGGCCCTGCTGGTGGCCGGCGGCCATGCCGCCGCGCAGGCGTCCTGGCCCAGCGTGCTCGGGGTGGCGCTGGCGGTGGGCTTCGTCACCGGCGCGCAGGGCATCACCTTCGCCCACGAGCTGGGCCACAGCCGGAACCGGGCGGACCGGGCGCTCGGCTGGGTGCTGATGACGCTGGTGTGCTATCCGCAGTTCATGGTGGAGCACTACCGCGGCCACCACGTGCGCGCGGCCACCTGGGACGATCCCGCTTCGGCGCGGCCGGGCGAGAGCCTGTGGGCCTTCCTGCCGCGCACCTTGGCGGGCAGCCTGCGCAGCGCCTGGTCGCTGGAGGCGCTGCAGCTGCGACGGCTCGGGCGCAGCTGGATGGCGAGCCCGCTGGCGTGGGCCACGGCGGCGATGCTGGCCTGGCTGGCGGCGCTGGCCGTGCTCGGAGAGTGGAAGCTGCTCGCCTTCTGGCTCGCGCAGTCGGCCTTCGCCGTCTGGCTGCTGGAGACGGTGAACTACATCGAGCACTACGGCCTGCAGCGGCGGGTGCAGGCCGACGGCCGGCGCGAGCCCTTCGGCGTGGCGCACGCGTGGAATGCGGACCATCTGCTCTCCAACAGCCTGCTGGCCAACCTGCAGCGGCATTCGGACCACCACGTGCACGCCTGGAAGCCGTTCGCGGCGCTGGAGGCGCTGCCCGCGCCGCAGCTGCCGACCGGCTATGCGGGCTGCATCCTGCTGGCGGCGGTGCCGCCGCTGTGGTTCTCGGTGATGGAGCGGCGGCTGCGGTGGGCCGCCGCGGCGGGCTAGCGCAGGCGGCGGGCTCCTGGAGCTTTCCTTCGGCGGCGGCGCGGGCATTCGCCTTCGCAAGCCGGCGAGGATTAATCTTTCGACCTCCCGTTGCGAAGGAGCTGCCATGCTTTCACTCTCCCAGGCCAGGGCCACCACCATCCTGCCGGTGAAGGACCTCGAGCGCGCCCGGTCCTTCTACGAATCCAAGCTCGGTTTCGCCCACGGCGCACCGAAACCGGACGGGGCCTGGGTCTACGACCTGGAGAAGTTCTCCGTGGCGCTGCTGCCCAAGGAGGGTGGCACCAAGGCCGAACACACGGCCCTCAGCTTCGAGGTGAGCGACATCGTGGACGGCATCCGCACGCTGGAGCAGGCGGGCGTGAAGTTCGAGGACTACGACTTCCCCGGCCTGAAGACGGTCGAACACGTCTGCGACATGGGCGGGGAGAAGTGCGCGTGGTTCCGGGATACGGAGGGCAACTTCCTCTGCCTGCACCAATCCCGTTGATCACGCCGGCGGCGGCGTCCAGCGCACCCCCAGCAGGTCCATCAACTCGCGCGCATTGACCGGCGCGTGCCGCTTGTCCGTGTTGTCGAAATAGCAGTAGACATCGCGGCCGGCGCGGGCGCGTGCACGGGTCGGGCAGATCAGGCGCGCGTCTTCCGGCTCGCCGCCGTCCCGCCACGCTTCGATGCAGCGCGCCCAGCGTTCCAGTTCCGCGCCGGTATAGCGGCTGTTGTAAAGCTCGGTCGAGCCGTGCAGCCGCATGTAGACGAAGTCGGAGGTCACGTCCTCGTACAGGGGCCAGGGATTGGGCGTGTCGGCCACCACCCAGGCGATGCGGTACTTGCGCAGCAGCCGGATGAAGGCCGGGTCGACGAAGCTCTCGTGGCGCACTTCCACCGCGTGGCGCAGGCGCCGGTTGCGCCCCGGCTGCAGGCTCTCGCGGCCCTGCAGGCGCTCGTCGCGGCGCAGGGCGATCTGTGCGGCCTCGTGCGTGGTCTGCGGCAGCAGCCGGAAGAAGTCCTCGAACACCTGCGGGTGGAAGCGCATCATGGGCGGGAACTGCCACAGGATCGGCCCCAGCTTCTCGCCCAGCTCGAACAGCCCGGAGGCGAAGAAGTTCGCCAGCGCCACGTCGATGCCGCGCAGCTTCAGCATGTGGGTGATGTAGCGGCTGCCCTTGACGGCGAAGACGAAGCCGGGCGGCGTGTGCGCGGCCCACATGGCGTAGCTGGAAGGGCGCTGCAGCGAGTAGAACGATCCGTTCAGCTCGAGGGAATTGAATACCCGCGAGGCGTGCTGCAGCTCCCGCCACTGCGCCAGCCCCCGCGGATAGAAGTGGCCGCGCCACGGCGTGTAGCGCCAGCCCGAGACGCCGATCAGGACCTTGCCCGGCATGATTGCCACAATTTTGGCAATTTCGCGACATATTCGGGGGCCGGGGCCCCGATGGACCGTCCGGAAGCAGAAGGTATCATCGGACGGCAACACGCCGGCGAACCGCCGGCGTTTCCATTCGAGTCAGCCACAGGGGCGAGGGGCCGTGCGTCTCACATCGATCAAGCTTTCCGGGTTCAAGTCGTTCGCCGAACCCACCAACTTCATGCTGCCCGGGCAGCTCGTGGGCGTGGTGGGGCCCAACGGCTGCGGCAAGTCCAACATCATGGATGCCGTGCGCTGGGTGCTCGGCGAGAGCAAGGCCAGCGAGCTGCGCGGCGAGTCGATGCAGGACGTGATCTTCAACGGCACGACCACCCGCAAGCCCGCCTCGCGCTCCTCCGTCGAACTGATCTTCGACAACGCCGACCACCGCGCCGGCGGCCAGTGGAGCCAGTTCTCCGAGATCGCCGTCAAGCGCGTGCTGACGCGCGACGGCACCTCCAGCTACTACATCAACAACCAGCCGGTGCGCCGGCGCGACGTGCAGGACGTGTTCCTGGGCACGGGCCTGGGCCCGCGCGCCTACGCCATCATCGGACAGGGCACGATCAGCCGCATCATCGAGTCCAAGCCCGAGGAGCTGCGCCTGTTCCTGGAAGAGGCCGCGGGCGTCTCGAAGTACAAGGAGCGCCGGCGCGAGACCGAGAACCGGCTGCACGACACGCGCGAGAACCTCACGCGGGTGGAAGACATCCTGCGCGAGCTGAACACCAACCTCGAGAAGCTGGAGAAGCAGGCCGAGGTGGCGGCGAAGTACAACCAGCTGCAGGCCGACGTCGCACTCAAGCAGCACCAGCTGTGGTTCCTCAAGCGCGCCGAGGCGGAAGCCGACCAGGCCCGCATCAAGGCCGAGGCCGACAAGGCCGTCAACGACCTCGAGGCGCGCGTGGCCGACCTGCGCCGCGTCGAGAACGAGCTCGAGACGATCCGCCAGGCGCACTACGCGGCCGGCGACCAGGTGAACCAGGCCCAGGGCCAGCTGTACGAGGCGAGTGCCGAAGTCGGCCGGCTGGAAGCGGAGATCCGCTTCGTGGTCGAGGGCCGCCAGCGCGTCGAGCAGCGTCTGCTGCAACTGAAGGAACAGACGGCGCAATGGTCGGCCCGCAAGGAAGAAGCCGAAGCCGAGACCGAGAACCTGGCCGCCCGCACGATGGAGGCGGAGGAAAAGGCCACCCTGCTGGCGGCGCAGGTCGAGGAGCAGGGGCTGCAACTGCCCGACCTCGAAGACGCCTTGCGCCAGGCGCAGTCGCGCTCCTCCGAGCAGCGCGGCGCCGTCACCCAGGTGCAGCAGCAGATCCAGGTGCTCGCGGCCGACCAGCGCAACATCGAGGAGCAGTCGCGGCAATTGAACCAGCGCCGCGAGCGGCTGGTGGCCGACCGCAACGCCCTGGCCGCGCCGGACGAACAGCGCCTGGCCAACCTGCAGCAGCAGCTCGCCGCCGCCCAGGAAGCCGCGGAGACCGCGGACGCCCGTCTGCACGAATTGCAGGAGCAGGTGCCGCAGCTCGATGAGGAACGGCGCGCGAAGCAGCAGGACGTGAACACGCAGGGTGCGCGCCAGGCCGACCTGTCGGCGCGCATGGAGGCGCTCAAGGCGCTGCAGGAGAAGGTGCGCACCGACGGCAAGCTGCAGCCCTGGCTGGCCAAGCACGGCCTCGGCGGTCTGCAGGGCCTGTGGACGAAGATCCACATCGAGCAGGGCTGGGAGAACGCGCTGGAGGCGGCGCTGCGCGAGCGCCTGAATGCGCTCGAAGTCTCGCGGCTGGAGATGGTGCGCGCGTTTGCAAGCGACGCGCCGCCGGCGCGGCTGGCCTTCTACCACGCGCCCGCGGCCGCCGCGCCGGAGGCCGCGTCCACACTGCCGCGCCTGGCCGACCTGCTGCGGCTGAACGATGCCGGCCAGAAGGCGCTGCTGTCGGACTGGCTGCATGGCTGCTACACCGCGGCCTCGCTGGAGGAGGCGCTGGCCGCACGCGACAAGCTGCAGGCCGGCGAGACCGTCTTCGTGAAGTCCGGCCACGCCGTCACGGCGCACAGCGTGAGCTTCTACGCGCAGGATTCCGAGCAGGCCGGCCTGCTGGCCCGCCAGCAGGAGATCGAGAACCTGGAGAAGCAGTTGCGCGCCCAGGCGCTGATCACCGAGGAGGCGCGCTCCGCGCTGGTGCGCGCGGAGGCGGCCTACGGCGATGCCGCGCAGCGCCTGACCGGCGCCCGCCGCGAAGCGGCCGAAACCCAGGGCCGCGCCCATGAACTGCAGGTGGAGACGCTGCGCCTGACGCAGCTGGCCGAGCAGACCCGCGCGCGCAGCGAGCAGATCGGCTCCGACCTGGCCGAGGTCGACGCGCTGCTGGAGGAACTGCAGGAGCGCCGCGTGGCCGCCGAAGCGCGCTTCGAGGAGCTGGACATGCAGCTGGCCGACAGCCAGGAGCGGCATGCGCAGCTGGACGAACGCGTGATCGAGGCCGAGCGCAAGCTGGCCGAGGCACGCGAGCAGCACCGCAGCCTCGAGCGCCAGGCGCAGGAGGCGCAGTTCGCGCAGCGCGCGCTGGAGGCGCGGCGCGGCGAACTGCAGCGGGCGATCGAGACCGCGACGCAGCAGGCCACGTCTGTCGCCACCGAGGAGGAGCGGGCACGGGCCGAGCTGGCGCGCCTCACCGACGCGGCGGCGCAGGCCGGCCTGCAGTCGGCGCTGCAGCTGAAGTCCGAGCGCGAGCAGGTGCTGGGCGCCAAGCGCAGCGAGTACGACGACCTCACCGCCAAGCTGCGCGCCAGCGACGAGCGCCGGCTGCAGCTGGAACGCGAGCTCGATCCGCTGCGCCAGCGCATTACCGAGATGCAGCTGAAGGAGCAGGCGGCGCGCCTGGGCCTGGAGCAGTACACGCAGATGCTGGTCGAGGCGCAGGCGGACCTGGAGGCCGTGGGCCGGTCGGTCGCCGAGGGCAACGTGCGCCTGCAGGGCCTGCAGTCCGAGATCGACCGCATCCACCGCGAGGTCGCGGCGCTGGGGGCGGTGAACCTCGCGGCGCTGGAGGAGCTGAGCACGGCGCGGGAGCGCAAGCAGTTCCTCGATGCGCAGTCCAAGGACCTGACCGAGGCCATGACGACGCTGGAGGACGCGATCCGCAAGATCGACGGCGAGACGCGCGAGCTGCTGGGAAGCACCTTCAACACCGTCAACGAGCACTTCGGCCGCATGTTCCCCGAGCTGTTCGGCGGCGGCAACGCCAAGCTGGTGATGACGGGCGAGGAGATCCTCGACTCGGGCGTGCAGGTGATGGCGCAGCCGCCCGGCAAGAAGAACCAGACCATCCACCTGCTCTCGGGCGGCGAGAAGGCGCTCACGGCCATCGCGCTGGTGTTCGCGATCTTCCAGCTGAACCCGGCGCCCTTCTGCCTGCTGGACGAGGTGGACGCGCCGCTGGACGACGCCAACACCGAGCGCTACGCCAAGCTGGTGAGCAGCATGAGCAAGGAGACGCAGTTCCTCTTCATCAGCCACAACAAGATCGCGATGGAGATGGCCGAACAGCTCATTGGCGTGACCATGCAGGAGCAGGGCGTCTCGCGCATCGTGGCGGTGGACATGGAATCCGCCGTGTCGATGGCCGAGGCCGCATGATTCACTCTCCTCTTGTCTTTCTCCCTCTCCCGCTCGCGGGAGAGGGTTGGTGTGAGGGCCGGGGTGAGGGCCGGGGAGAGGGCCTGGCATGACCTCCTTCACCCTCGGCATCCTCCTCCTCGGCGCCTTCGTGCTCGCCGCCCTGGTCGCGTGGAACGCCTGGACCACCCGCCGCAACACGCCGCGCCAGCCGCAGGCCGCCGCGGCTGCGGCGATGGCTGCGACGACACCCGCCGCCGACCCGCTCGAGGAACGCACCGAACCCGTCTTCGACGACGTACCGCTCGCGCCGCTGCCGGTGCCGGAGAAGCGCCCCGGCCTCGACG
>NZ_DASSVG010000219.1:0-7831 GCF_035706265.1 Ramlibacter sp.
GCGCTGGGCGAGGCCAAGGCCGACGTGTCGACCTGGGCGCCGCGCCTGTACACGATGAAGATCAACCCGGAGAAGATCCGCGACGTGATCGGCAAGGGCGGCGCGGTGATCCGCGCGCTGACCGAGGAGACCGGCACCCAGATCGACATCGCCGAGGACGGCACCATCACCATCGCCTCCACCGACGCCGCCAAGGCCGAAGAGGCCAAGAAGCGCATCGAGCAGATCACGGCCGAAGTGGAAGTGGGCAAGGTCTACGAAGGCCCGATCACCAAGCTGCTGGACTTCGGCGCGCTGGTGAACCTGCTGCCCGGCAAGGACGGCCTGCTGCACATCTCGCAGATCGCGCACGAGCGCGTGGAGAAGGTCAGCGACTACCTGTCCGAAGGCCAGGTCGTGCGCGTCAAGGTGCTCGAGACCGACGACAAGGGCCGCGTGAAGCTGTCCATGAAGGCGCTGGCCGAACGGCCGGAAGGCATGGAAGACCGTCCCCCGCGCGAACCGCGTGGCGACCGCGGCGACCGTGGCGACCGTCCGCCGCGCGGCGAAGGCCGTGGCGACCGTCCGCCGCGCGAATTCCGCGAGCCGCGGGAACCGCGTGAGCCGCGCGAGGCCCGCGAGCCGCGCGAGCCCCGCACCGAGCCGCAGCAGGAATCCGGCAGCGGCACGCCCGAGGGCGGCAACCAGCAGTAAGCCAGGGTTCCACGTCGAGCGTTCAGCGTTCGGCGTGGAAGACCTCGCCCAACGCTCAACTCTCAACGCTCAACGACCATGAGAGCCATCGAGATCACGCAATACGGCGCGCCGGAAGTCCTGCGCGCCGGCGAGCGCCCCGACCCGACCCCGGGCGCGGGTGAACTGCTGATCCGGGTCGCCGCCAGCGGCGTGAACCGGCCCGACGTGCTGCAGCGCACCGGCAACTATCCCGTGCCGCCCGGCGCCTCGGACATCCCGGGCCTGGAAGTGGCGGGCACCATCATTTCCGGCGACGAGCAGGCGATGAAGGCGGCCGGCCTGAAGGTCGGCGACCGCGTCTGCGCGCTGGTGGCCGGCGGCGGCTACGCCGAACTGTGCGTCGCGCCGGTGGGCCAGTGCCTGCCGGTGCCGCGTGGCCTGAGCGACGTCGAAGCCGCTTCCCTGCCGGAGACGTTCTTCACCGTGTGGAGCAACGTGTTCGACCGCGGCCGCCTGCAGCCCGGCGAGTCCTTCCTGGTGCAGGGCGGCACCAGCGGCATCGGCGTCACGGCGATCCAGATGGCCAAGGCCATGGGCGCCGCCAAGGTGATCGCCACCGCCGGCTCGGACGAGAAGTGCAAGGCCTGCGTCGAGCTCGGCGCCGACCACGCGATCAACTACCGGACGCAGGACTTCGCCGAGGAGGCGAAGAAGCTCACCGACGGCAAGGGCGTGGACGTGATCCTCGACATGGTCGCCGGCAGCTACGTCGACCGCGAGGTCAAGTGCGTCAACGAAGACGGCCGCATCGTGATCATCGCGGTGCAGGGCGGCACCAAGAGCGAGTTCAACGCCGGCCTGGTGCTGCGCCGTCGCATCACCGTGACGGGCTCCACGCTGCGTCCGCGGCCGGTGGCCTTCAAGGCCGCCATCGCCGCTTCGCTGGCGAAGAACGTCTGGCCGCTGATCGAGAGCGGGAAGATCAAGCCGGTGATCCACAGCACCTTCCCGGCGGCGGAAGCGGCCAAGGCGCACGCGCTGATGGAGTCCAACCAGCACGTGGGCAAGATCGTCCTGACCTGGTAGCCACAACGATGACGACGAAGAAGAAGCTGATTGCCGGCAACTGGAAGATGAACGGCAACCTGGAGGCCAACGATGCGCTGGTGCGCGCGGTGGTGGCGGGGATGAAGGACGCGGCCTGCGAGGTGGCCGTCTGCGTGCCGGCGCCTTACCTGGCGCAGGTGCAGATGCTGCGCCACGGCTCGAAGCTGGAGCTGGGCGCGCAGGACGTGTCGCAGCACGCCGCGGGCGCCTACACCGGCGAGGTGAGCGCGCCGATGCTGCGCGAGTTCGGGGTGCGCTACGCCATCGTCGGCCACTCGGAGCGCCGCCAGTACCACGGCGAGACCGACGCGCTGGTGGCGGAGAAGGCGAAGACGGCGCTCGCGCACGGCATCACGCCCATCGTCTGCATCGGCGAGACGCTCGCCGAGCGCGAGGCCGGACGGACCGAGGAGGTCGTGAAGCGCCAGATGGCCGCCGTGATCCACGTCAACGGCCACTGCATCAGCGAGATCGTGGTGGCCTACGAGCCGGTCTGGGCGATCGGCACCGGCAAGACCGCGACGCCCGAACAGGCCCAGCAGGTGCATGCGCTGCTGCGCACGCAGCTGGCCGCCGCCACGGCGCACGCGGAGCGCGTGCACATCCTCTACGGCGGCAGCATGAACGCCGCCAATGCCGCGAGCCTGCTGGCGCAGCCGGACATCGACGGCGGACTGATCGGCGGCGCCTCGCTGAAGGCACCCGACTTCCTGCAGATCATCGCCGCGGCCAGCGCCTGAGAGCGCGTCGCGTGACCACAACAACGGAGTATTCGGAATGAACGTCTTGTTGACCATCGTGCTGGCCGTGCAGATGCTTTCGGCCCTCGGCATGATCGGCCTCATCCTGCTGCAGCACGGCAAGGGCGCGGACATGGGCGCGGCCTTCGGCAGCGGCGCATCGGGCAGTCTCTTCGGCGCCACGGGCAGCGCCAATTTCCTCTCGCGCACCACGGCCATCCTGGCTGCGCTATTCTTCGTCTGCACACTGACGTTGGCCTATTTCAGCCACAGCGTGAAGCCGGTGGCTTCGGGCAGCGTGCTGGAGCGCGCAGCGCCCGCGGCGCCCGCGGCTTCGGCCACGGGGCCCAACCCGGCCAACCAGATCCCGGGCGGCGGCACGCCGGTGCCGGCGCAGCAAGGTCCGGCGACGACGCCGGCGACCACCGCGCCGGTCGCCCCGGCGTCCGGCGCCGCGCAGATTCCGACCAAGTGATCTAGGTCAAGCAAGAGTCACTGTCGTTTCCGCCCGGCAGTGGCGACTCCGAATCGGAGTACACTCAGTGGTTGTCCGGATAGGCGAGCGCTCCTAAAGAGCGCACTCCTCGTGAGCCTGCCGGACAGGTAGTTTCAGCCGTCGTGGTGGAATTGGTAGACACGCTATCTTGAGGGGGTAGTGGCGAAAGCTGTGCGAGTTCGAGTCTCGCCGACGGCACCAACAATACAGCCCGCCGGGCACGTACCCGGCGGCGCGAAAAGCGCGGACCTTGCCCTCGATGAACCTCGACCAGTACCTCCCTGTCCTCCTGTTCATCCTTGTCGGCATAGGTGTCGGCGTCGCCCCCCAGGTTCTCGGCTGGGTGTTCGCCAAGGGCATGGGGGTGCAACGCCCCGACGCGGCGAAGAACTCCCCTTACGAGTGCGGCTTCGAGGCCTTCGAGGACGCGCGCATGAAGTTCGACGTGCGCTACTACCTCGTCGCCATCCTGTTCATCCTGTTCGACCTCGAGATCGCCTTCCTCTTCCCCTGGGCGGTCGCTCTGCGCGAAATCGGCCCCGTCGGCTTCTGGGCCATGATGGTCTTCCTGGCCATCCTCGTGGTCGGCTTCGTCTACGAGTGGAAGAAGGGCGCGCTCGACTGGGAATGACCCGGCCGCTTCGCCTTCCCGCTTCCATCCTTCCGAGAGATTCTTATGGCAAACCAGGGCATTCTTGAAAAAGGTGTCGTGACCACGACCGTGGACACGGTCATCAACTGGGCCAAGACCGGCTCGCTGTGGCCCATGACCTTCGGCCTCGCCTGCTGCGCGGTGGAGATGATGCACGCGGGCGCCGCGCGCTACGACATCGACCGCTTCGGCATGCTGTTCCGCCCGAGCCCGCGCCAGTCCGACCTGATGATCGTGGCCGGCACGCTGTGCAACAAGATGGCGCCGGCGTTGCGCAAGGTGTACGACCAGATGGCCGAGCCGCGCTGGGTGATCTCCATGGGCACCTGCGCCAACGGCGGCGGCTACTACCACTACAGCTACTCGGTGGTGCGCGGCTGCGACCGCATCGTCCCGGTGGACGTGTACGTGCCCGGCTGCCCCCCGACGGCCGAGGCCCTGCTGTACGGAATCATCCAGCTGCAGCAGAAGATCCGCCGCACGCAGACCATCGCCCGCGCCTGAAGGAAGACAGGAACATGATCCCGGCCCCCGTGTGCCCCACGCCCGAAGCCGTGCGCGACGTCGTCGCCGCCACCCTGGGCGACAAGGCCAAGAGCATCACGCTCAAGCTCGGTGAAGTCACCGTCGTCGTCGCCGCCAAGGACTACCACGAGGCGGCGCGCACGCTGCGCGACGCGCCCGGCTGCCAGTTCGAGCAGCTGATGGACCTGTGCGGCGTCGACTACTCCGAATACGGCATGGGCACCTGGGACGGCCCGCGTTTCGCGGTGACGTCGCACCTGCTGTCGGTGAGCCTCAACCAGCGCGTGCGCCTGCGCGTGTTCTGCCCCGACGACGACCTGCCGGTGGTGGCCTCGGTCATGGACCTGTGGAGCGCCGCCAACTGGTTCGAGCGCGAGGCCTTCGACCTGTTCGGCATCGTGTTCGAGGGCCACGACGACCTGCGCCGCATCCTGACCGACTATGGCTTCATCGGCCACCCCTTCCGCAAGGACTTCCCGGTGTCCGGCCACGTCGAGATGCGCTACGACCCCGAGAAGAAGCGCGTGATCTACCAGCCCGTGACGATCGAGCCGCGCGAGATCACCCCGCGCATCATCCGCGAAGAGAAGTACGGGGGGCTGCAGTGATGAATACCAAGGCAGGACGCAGAGGACGCAAAGGGTACGCAGAGGACGCAAAAGGAAAATCGTTGAAAGGTCTTTTTTGCGTCCTCTGCGTATCTTTCGCGTCCTCTGCGTCCGGAAGTTTGGATTTCTGACATGGCTGAAATCAAGAACTACACCCTGAACTTCGGGCCGCAGCACCCGGCGGCGCACGGCGTGCTGCGCCTGGTGCTGGAGCTCGACGGCGAAGTGATCCAGCGCGCCGACCCCCACATCGGCCTGCTGCATCGCGCCACCGAGAAGCTGGCCGAGACCAAGACCTACATCCAGTCGCTGCCGTACATGGACCGTCTCGACTACATGTCGATGATGTGCAACGAGCATGCGTACTGCCTGGCCGTCGAGAAGCTGCTCGGCATCGAGGTGCCGGTCCGCGCCCAGTACATCCGCGTCATGTTCTCCGAGATCACGCGCCTGCTGAACCACCTGCTGTGGCTCGGCGCGCACGGCCTCGACTGCGGCGCGATGAACATCCTGATCTACTGCTTCCGCGAGCGGGAAGACCTGTTCGACATGTACGAGGCGGTGTCGGGCGCGCGCATGCACGCGGCCTACTTCCGCCCGGGCGGCGTCTACCGCGACCTGCCGGATTCGATGCCGCAGTACAAGGCGAGCAAGGTGCGCAACCAGCGCGACGTGGACCGCCTGAACGAGGGCCGCAGCGGCACGCTGCTGGACTTCATCGAGGACTTCACCAGGCGCTTCCCGGCCTACGTCGACGAATACGAGACGCTGCTGACGGACAACCGGATCTGGAAGCAGCGCACGGTGGGCATCGGCGTCGTCACGCCCGAGCGGGCGCTCAACCTTGGCTTCGCCGGCCCGATGCTGCGCGGCTCCGGCATCGCCTGGGACCTGCGCAAGGCGCAGCCCTACGAGGTGTACGACCGGATGGACTTCGACATCCCCGTCGGCAAGACCGGCGACTGCTACGACCGCTACCTGGTGCGGGTGCAGGAGCTGCGCGAGTCCAACAAGATCATCGCCCAGTGCGTCGAGTGGCTGAAGGCCAACCCGGGCCCGGTGATCACCGACAACCACAAGGTGGCGCCGCCCGACCGCGAATCCATGAAAGCCAACATGGAGGAGCTGATCCACCACTTCAAGCTGTTCTCCGAAGGCTTCCGGGTGCCGGAGGGCGAGGCCTACGCCGCGGTGGAACACCCGAAGGGCGAGTTCGGGGTCTACATCGTCAGCGACGGCGCCAACAAGCCCTACCGCCTGAAGCTGCGCCCGCCGGGCTTCCCGCACCTGGCCGCGCTCGACGAGATGGGCAAGGGGCACATGATCGCCGACGCCGTGGCGATCATCGGCACGATGGACATCGTGTTCGGAGATATCGATCGATGATTAGCGAAACCACCAAGGCCCGCTTCGCGCGCGAAGTCGCCAAGTACCCGCCGGACCAGAAGCAGTCCGCCGTGATGGCCTGCCTCGCCATCGTGCAGCAGGAGCAGGGCCACGTCAGCCCCGAGAGCGAGGCGGAGGTCGCCGAGTACCTGGGCATGCCGCCGATCGCGGTGCACGAGGTCACGACGTTCTACAACATGTACAACCAGCACAAGGTGGGCAAGTACAAGCTGAACGTCTGCACCAACCTGCCTTGCCAGCTGCGCGACGGCCTCAAGGCGCTGCAGCACCTGGAGCAGCGCCTGGGCATCGAGATGGGCGAGACCACGCCCGACGGCCTGTTCACGCTGCAGCAGTGCGAGTGCCTGGGCGCCTGCGCCGACTCGCCCGTGATGCTGGTGAACGACCGCACGATGTGCAGCTTCATGTCGGCCGACAAGCTGGACCAGCTGATCGACGGCCTGCGCAAGGCCGAGGGGGTCGCATGAACGCCCAGCAGGTGCTCTCGCAGTTCATGGCGACGGGTGTCCAGACCTGTTTCCACGACCGCCACATCGATCCGCAGATCTACAAGGGCCTGGACGGCACCAACTGGCGCCTGAAGGACTACGAGGCGCGCGAAGGCTACCAGGCGCTGCGCAAGATCCTCTCCGAGGGGATCACGCCGGAGCAGGTGATCGCCACCGTCAAGGAAAGCGCGCTGCGCGGCCGCGGCGGCGCCGGCTTCCCCACCGGCCTGAAGTGGAGTTTCATGCCCCGCCAGTTCCCGGGCCAGAAGTACATCGTCTGCAACTCCGACGAGGGCGAGCCGGGCACCTGCAAGGATCGCGACATCCTGATGTTCAACCCCCACATCGTGATCGAGGGGATGATCATCGCGGGCTACGCCATCGGCGCCTCCGTGGGCTACAACTACATCCATGGCGAGATCTTCCAGGTCTACGAGCGCTTCGAGGAAGCGCTGGAGGAAGCCCGCGCGGCCGGCTACCTGGGCGACAACATCCTCGGTTCGCAATTCGGCTTCCAGCTGCACGCGCACCACGGCTTCGGCGCCTACATCTGCGGCGAGGAAACGGCGCTGCTCGAATCGCTGGAAGGCAAGAAGGGCCAGCCGCGCTTCAAGCCGCCGTTCCCGGCCAGCTTCGGCCTGTACGGCAAGCCCACCACGATCAACAACACCGAGACCTTCGGCGCGGTGCCCTGGATCATCCGCAACGGCGGCCAGGCCTACCTGGAGATCGGCAAGCCGAACAACGGCGGCACCAAGATCTTCTCGGTCTCCGGCGACGTCGAACTCCCCGGCAACTACGAAGTGCCGATGGGCACGCCTTTCTCCAAGCTGCTGGAACTGTGCGGGGGCGTGAAGGGCGGCCGCAAGCTCAAGGCCGTGATCCCCGGCGGCTCCTCGGCCCCGGTGCTGCCGGCCGACATCATGATGCAGTGCACGATGGACTACGACTCCATCGCCAAGGCGGGCTCCATGCTCGGCTCGGGCGCCGTCATCGTGATGGACGAGACGCGCGACATGGTGGAAAGCCTGCTGCGCCTGTCCTACTTCTACATGCACGAATCCTGCGGCCAGTGCACGCCCTGCCGCGAGGGCACGGGCTGGATGTGGCGCGTGATCGACCGCATCCACAAC
>NZ_DASSVG010000220.1:0-2069 GCF_035706265.1 Ramlibacter sp.
CGATCCTCACATTGGTGCTGGCGGCGTCCGTCCTCTGCGGCACTCCGATGCCGGGCTGGGCGGCCGGCGAGGGCGAGGCGTGCGGCGGGCCCGACCGGATCACCTGCGATGGCGAGCTATGGTGTGATCCGGCGCCCGGCCATTGCGGCGAAGCCGGTGCCGCGGGCACGTGCGTGAAGGCTTCGCCAATGTGCACCCAGAACTGGCAGCCGGTGTGCGGCTGCAATCGCAACTCCTATGGCAACGACTGCGAGCGGCGCTGGAACCGTATGGCGAAAAGGGCGGACGGGGCGTGTTGAACGTCGGCGCTCCGGATCACTCGATCGCCGCGTACACCATATTGCGGAACAGCGCGCGGTAGATATCGCGTTGGCCGGGCGCCTGGATCATCAGCAGCGCGTGCAATTCTTCCACCGGATCGACCCAGAACACCGTCCCCGCGATGCCCCCCCAATTGTAGGTGCCGACAGAGCCGGGCAACGACGCCAGGCCGGGCGCGGTGCGCACCGCGAAGCCCAGACCGAAGCCGTGGCCCGGTGACAGCAGGTTGAGCGCGGGATCGACCACGACACCCGGGGCCAGGTGATTGGCGGTCATGTAGGAAAGCGTCTTGCGGCCGATCAGACGTGTGCTGCCCAGCGCGCCGCCGCCCGACAGCATCTGCAAGAAGCGCAGGTAGTCGTCGGTGGTTGAAACGAGCCCGCCGCCGCCCGATTGCAGCTTCGGCACCTCGCGCGGATCGTAGAGCTTCACGTCGGTGCCCGTGTCGGGATCCTTTGCAAACGGCTCGGCGATGCGCGAGGCCTTGCCGGCCGGCACCGAAAACGCTGTATCGCTCATGCCGAGGGGCCCAAGGATGCGCGCTTGCAGGACATCTTCGAGCGACGACCCCGAAACGACTTCTATCAGCCGGCCCAGCACGTCGGTGGCATGACTGTAGGACCAGTGGGTGCCCGGCTGGTGCAGCAGCGGCAGCGACGCCAGCGCCTTGCAGAACTCGGCGTTGGTCTGGCTGCGCCGGTGCAGAAGGGCTTGCGTGTAGATGTCCTTCAGCCGGCCGGTGGCGACGAAATCGTAGGTCAGGCCGGAGGTGTGGCGCAGCAGGTCCTGGATGGTGATCGGCGCCGCCGCCGGCTCCAGCTCGAGACGGCCGCCGCGCTCCACGCCCACCTTCATCTCGGCGAACTCGGGCAGGTACTTGGCGATCGGCTCGCCGAGGAACAGCCGCCCCTCCTCCACCAGCATCATCACCGCCAGCGAGACGATCGGCTTGGTCATCGAGAAGATGCGGAAGATCGAGTCTGCCTGCATCGGGGCGTCGCCGTCCGGGCCCTGCCGGCCGAGCACCTCGAAATAGGCAAGCCGGCCCTTGCGGGCGATGGCGGCCACCACGCCGGGCAGGCGCTTGCGCGCGATTTCCGCCTTCAGGACATCGGTGAGACGCGCAAGTGCCGGCGCCGACAGGCCGGCCAATACCGGATCGGCGAGGCCGTGCGCGTCCCGGGTCATGGCCTAGGCCACTGCTCTGATCACTTTGACCAGGCCATCGCGGATCTCGTTGATGTCGCTCTCGGTGGAGATGAGCGGCGGCGAAGTCACCAGCGTGTCGGTGGCAACGCGCACGTAGATGTTGAGGTCGTGGTACATGCGCTCGATCGCGTCGTGACCGCGCAGGCCCGGCTTGCCCGGGATCGGCTCCAGATCGATGCCCGCCATCAGCCCGACGGTGCGGATATCGACGACGTTGGGCTCGCCCTTGAGGCTCATCATGGCCTCCGCGAACATCGGCTCCAGCTTGCGGGCGCGCTCGAACAGGCCCTCGTCCTTGTAGAGGTCGAGCGTGGCGAGCCCGGCCGCGGCGGCCAGCGGATGGCCCGAGTAGGTGTAGCCGTGGAACAGCTCGATCACGTGCTCGGGCCCGTTCATGAAGGCATCGTAGATCTTCTTGGACGCCATCACGCCGGCCATCGGCACCGCCGCGTTGGTGATGCCCTTGGCGAAGGTGATCATGTCGGGAACGATGCCGTAGCGTTCGGCGGCGAACGCATGGCCGAGCCGGCCGAAGCCGG
>NZ_DASSVG010000221.1:0-2290 GCF_035706265.1 Ramlibacter sp.
GGAGCGCCATGCGCTCAACACCGTGTTCCGGCTGTCCGAGCAGTGCCTGACCATGTACCAGCTCTGGACGCCGGCGGCGCCGGAGCCGCCGCGCGTCGCCCTGCTCGACGGCCAGAGCTGGGAAGCCCGGGTCGAAGCCGAGTCGCCCCTGCACCGCGAGCTGCGCCTGTTCTGGGTCGGCGCCAATCCGCCGGCCAGCGTCGCGCGCGCCTTCGCCCGGCCGCTGGC
Source organism: Ramlibacter sp. (assembly GCF_035706265.1). Lineage (GTDB taxonomy): Bacteria > Pseudomonadota > Gammaproteobacteria > Burkholderiales > Burkholderiaceae_C > Ramlibacter. The sequence continues at coordinate 229 of NZ_DASSVG010000221.1, forward strand.
CTGGGGCGAGGTGATCGAGGCGCTCGACCAGCTGTTCTCGCCGGGGTCGGGGCTGGACCTGGGGCAGGGGCCCGATTCGGTGATGTCGCAGAAGCAGGCGCTGATCGTCAGTGCCGACCGCGACCAGCGCCTGTACCTGCGGGCGCGGCTGGCGCTGGCGCGCCTGACCCTGGCCGACGAGGCGGAGAACGCCGCCCAGGCCGTGGAACGGGCGCGCGGCAAGCAGTACGACCTGGCGCTGGTCGACTGCAACCTGCCCGACGCCGATGCCTGGGTGCTGCTGCGGCAACTGCGGCAGGGCCCGCAGGCGATCCGCCACGTGGCGATGACGCAGTCGGGCCGCAGCGTGTCGGAGCACGTGCGGGCCTGGATGGGCGGCGCGGACGCGCTGCTGGAGAATCCGCCGCATCCGGGAAGGCTGGATGCGTGGTTGAGTCGGGTGGAGTTGGGGCAGGTTTAGGCGAGCTGCCTCTTCACGTCGAGCGCCTGCGCGAGCCGAAGCTCGAGCGGCAACGGCTCGCCATGCAACCGGGCGGCGATCAGCTCGCCGCAGAGCGCCGCGAAGGTGAGGCCGCGCGAGCCCATGGCGGTGCTCACCCACAGGCCCGACTCCACTTCACCTGCCAGTGGCCTGCGATCGGTGGAGGCGCAGCGCACGCCGCTCCAGGAGCGGGTTTCGCGCCGCTGCAACGTGGCTTCGACCACCTGCGCCGCGCGCGGCAGCACCGCGCGCACGCGCTCCAGGTTGGCGGTATCGTCGGCGCGCCGCAGCGATTCGTCCGCGTCGCCGCGGCCATAGGTGGATCCGGTGATCCAGGCATCGCGTTCCAGCAGCGGCACGCGCGGCAGGAAGTGGCCGTTGCCGTTGACGGGAAAGGGCGGCAGCAGCGCGGCGTCCTCGCCATGCGGGCCCCAGGTGACCTGGCCGCGCACGGGATTGAGCTGCACCCGGCCTGAAAGCAGCGGCGCGCTTTCGTGCGCCGCCGCGACCACCACCAGCGCAGCCTCCGCCATCGCTTCGCCGGCCGAATTCTCGAGGCGCCAGAGCGCGCCCGCGCGCACGAGGCGCGCCACGCGCCGGCCGCCGCAGAAGCGCACGCCCGGCGTGCGCAGCCAGTACCTCACCAGGGCCGCGGGTTCGATCCAGGCGGCGTTCTCGTGCCACCAGGCTGCTTGCCCGGGATCGATGCCGGCTGCGCGCTTCTGCGCTTCGCTGGCTTCGCGGCTCCAGGGCTGCAGGGATTCGCCCAGCGGCGGCAAGGGGCGGCGATCGTCGCCGCGCCACTCCAGCGCCCCCGTGCGCCGCCACTCCAGGCCGTCGGCCAGGTGCGCCTGCGCTTCCTGCAGCGTGATGCGCACGCCGGCACGCGACAGGCGCGACAACGGGTTGTCGTCGGGCGACTGGTGCGGGGCGAGCAGGCCGGCGGGCAGGTCGGAGGCGCCGGTGGCGGGGCCGGCCGCGATGTCGAAGGCGCGCACCGACCAGCCGCGGCGCGCCAGGCTGGCCGACACCGCGGCGCCGGCCAGCCCGGCGCCGATCACGATGCAGTCCTGCGGTGCGGGTTCTTCGCCCTGCGCTTCCAGCCCCTTCACCTGCCAGGCGGGGTCGTAGCGGGCCGAGAGGCATTCGCGCTTGGGCGGCAGGCCGGCGCGCTTCTCCACCTGCCAGCCGCAGGCCTGCAGGTCGCGCCGCAGCTGGCCTGCCACCGACCACGTCGCGAGCGCCGCGCCGCGCCGGCACAGGCGCGTGACGCCCTTGATCGTGTCGAGCGACCACATCTGCGGGTTGCGCTCGGGATCGAAGCCGTCGAGGAACACGGCGTCGGCGCGGAAGGACTGCTCGCGCAGCATGGGCGCGATGTCGCCGACGCACAGCGTGAGCAGCACCCGGCCGTCGGCGAAGGCGAAGCGATGGAAGCCGGGCGTGAGCCCGTCCCAGCGCGCGGCCAGGTCCTGCGCCAGCGGCAGCAGGCCCGGCTCGCGCTCGGCGCTGCGCAGCAGGTCGTCGGCGGCCACGGGAAAGGCCTCCACCGAGGCGAAGTGCAGCATGCGCGGCCGCTGC
>NZ_DASSVG010000222.1:0-8122 GCF_035706265.1 Ramlibacter sp.
AGCCGCACGGTGATGTGGTTGTAGATCATCTCGGTCCAGCCGAGCATGTCGAAGATGCGGTAGGCCGCAGCGAGTTGGACCCGGGCGGACCATTCGTCCGGGTGCATGGCGGGCGCGCGCGGCTGCAGGACGGCGTTCATCGGCGGCGCTCCTTCTTCTTTTTCAGTAGTTGCCCTTGGCAGCGGGTTGCTGCGCCTGCGCCCCGCCCTTGAACTTGCCGGACAGCGCGCTGGTGGACTTCACCACCAGGTTGGTGTCGGTGCCTACGGCGATGAAGCCGGCGCCCATGTCGATGTGCGTCCGGGCCAGCGCCTCGTCGAGCGTCAGGATGCCGACGGACTTGCCCGCGGCCTGGATGCGGCGGAACAGGTCCTCGTGCATCTTCATCATCTCGGGATGCCACGGGTCGCCCACGTGGCCGAAGGCCGCCGACAGGTCTGCCGGGCCGATGAACACGCCGTCCACGCCCTCGACGTCGGCAATCGCGTCGACGTTGCGCACGCCCTCCTGCGTCTCCACCTGCACCAGCAGGCACACCTCGCGGTTCGCTTCCTTGGCGTAGTTGGCGTTGCGGCCCCAGCCGGAGGCGCGGGTGGCGGCCATGCCGCGGATGCCGTCCGGCGGATAGCGCAGGCAGCGCACCAGTTCGCGGGCCTGCTGCGCGTTGTCCACCATCGGCACCAGCAGCGTCTGGATGCCGAGGTCGAGGTACTGCTTGATCAGCGCCTGGCCGACGTAGCCGTGGCCCATGGGCACGCGGGCCACGCCTTGCACGCCCGGGTAGCCCGCGATGATCTGCGACTGGATCATCAGGTTCTGCAGGTCGTTGGGCGAGTGCTCGGAGTCGAGCAGCAGCCAGTCGAAGCCGGCGGCGGCGCAGATCTCGGTGGGCAGCGGCCCGAGCAGGCTGCACCACAGGCCGACCTGGGTGCGCCCTTCGCGCAGGGCCTTCTTGAACGCGTTGACCGGGGTTTGCATGGGGTGTGCCCTCAGTTGAATGTGAAAGTGAAGCGGCCGAGCGGCCCGTAGTCGGCGTCGAACGTGTCGCCGCGTTTCGCCGGCACGGGCCGCGTGAAGGAGCCGGCCAGCACGACCTCGCCGGCTTGCAGCCGCTCGCCCCAGGGCGCGAGCTTGCGCGCCAGCCAGGCCACGCCGATCGCCGGATGGCCCTGCACGCCAGCGGCCAGGCCCGTCTCCTCCACCACGCCATTCTGGCGCAGGATGGCGCCCACCCAGGGCAGGTCCACCTCGCCGGGCCGCGCCTTGCGGCCACCCAGGACGATGCCGGCGTTGGCCGCGTTGTCGCTGATGGTGTCGAAGACCCTGCGCGGCGCCCTGGTGTGGCGGTCGAACTGCTCGATGCGGGCGTCGATGATCTCGATGGCCGGCTGCACGTATTCGGTGGCGGCGAGCACTTCCTCCGGCGTGACGTCCGGGCCTTGCAGCGGCGCCTTGAGGATGAACGCCAGTTCCACTTCCACCCGCGGCGCGATGAAGCGTTCGGTGGGGATCGCGCCCGGCGCAAAGAACATGTCGTCCAGCAGCGTGCCGTAGTCCGGCTCGTCGATCTGGCTGGACTGCTGCATGGCGCGCGAGGTGAGGCCGATCTTGTGGCCGCGCACCTGGCGGCCCTCGGCGATCTTCATCGCCACCCAGGCGCGCGAGACGGCGTAGCCGTCCTCGATGGTCATGCCGGGATGGCGCTTGGAGAAGTGCTCCACCTGCACGCGGGCGCGTTCGCTCTCGTGCAGTTCGCGGGCCAGCCGCTGGATCGTTTCGCTGTCGAACACGCGCTTTCCTACTTGTTGAAGAGGGGATGCAGGCTGCTGTGCTTGCCGTCGTACACCTGCCCGGGGCTCTCGTCGATCTGCAGGGTGATGCCGATCGGCGCCTGCTCGAAGATGGGCGCGAAGTGTTCCTTCGCGACTTCCATCAGCCGGTCGCCGGCGGCCTTCTGCACCGCGGCGCTGCGGCCGGCGCCCATGCGCACGTTGAGGTACACGAAGGCGTAGTCGCCCTTCCCGTCGGCCACCGCGTAGTGCGCGGCGGGATAGGCCAGCACGCGCACGCCCCCGGTGGGGAACACCTGCTTGCCGGCCTCGTCGCGGACGGTGAGCATGGTGTCGGCGAGCTTGCGGCACAGCGCGCCGAGGTCCGTCTTCGGCTCGATGTTGGGTGTGTAGAGGATGACGCAGTGGGGCATGCTCAGAGCCGCTGGTTGACGTTGGTGTAGCCCTCGGCCGAGGAGGCCTGCGCCTTCGGGATCGCGTCGCCGGCCACCGGCGTCACCGGGAACACCGCGTTGATCTGCCCGGTGCCCGAGGCGCCGAAGTAGGGCGTGACGACCTCGGCCTGGCCTTCGTAGGCCGACCAGCCCAGCGCGCCCAGCAGCATCGCCGTGTCGTGCATGAATCCCTCGCCGTGGCCCTTGGCGGCGTACTCCGGCAGCATGCCGCAGAAGGTCTTCCAGTCGCCGTGCTGCCACAGGCGGATCACCTCGCGGTCCAGCGTCTCCAGGAAGGGGCTCCAGATGCGGAAGGCGTACTCGGGCGCCAGGCCGTTCTGCGCGAAGCGGTGCGACAGCGAGCCGGAGGCGAAGAAGGCCACCGTGCCGTCGTAGTGGTCCTCCACCGCCTGCCGCAGGGCCCAGCCCAGGCGGGCGCTGTCGTTCAGGTAGTGCGCCTGGCACAGGGCCGAGACCGAGATCACCTTGAAGTGCTGGTCCTGGTTCATGTAGCGCATGGGAACCAGCGTGCCGTATTCGGGCGCGAGGGTCGTGCGGTCGTGCGCCAGCGTCTCCACGCCCCATTCGTTGGCCACCCGCGCCAGCAGTTGGCCGAGCTCCGGATTGCCCGGGAACTCGTATTCCATGTTGCTGATGAAGTGCGGCAGCTCGTTGCTGGTGTAGAGGCCCTTGAAATGCCGGCCGCAGTTGACGTGGTAGTTGGCGTTGACGAGCCAGTGCGTGTCGAACACCACGATGGTGTCCACGCCCAGCTCGCGGCAGCGCCGCCCGATCTCCATGTGGCCGGCGATCGCGTCCTGCCGGCTGCCGTGGCGCGGCCCCGGCAGCTCGCTGAGGTACATCGACGGCACGTGCGTGATCTTCGCCGCCAAAGCCAATTTACCCATGCCATCTCCTGGACTCGAACGCCCCTCCCCTTGAGGGGAGGGGTTGGGGTGGGGGGAGCGTCAATGCGCCCGCGGGAGCTCTGGGATCGCGCCCCATCACGCACCCCAGTGCGGGATGGGGTGCGAGCCCAGAGAGACCGCGATGTTCTTCGGTTCCAGGAACACCTCGTAGCTCCAGGTGCCGCCCTCGCGGCCGGTGCCCGAGGCCTTGGTGCCGCCGAAGGGCTGGCGCAGGTCGCGCACGTTCTGGCTGTTGACGAAGCACATGCCGGCCTCGATCGCCGCGGCCACGCGGTGCGCGCGGCCCACGTTCTCGGTGAACACGTACGAAGACAGGCCGTACTCGATGTCGTTGGCGATGCGGATCGCATCCTCCTCGGTCTCGAAGGGGATCAGGCAGGCGACCGGGCCGAAGATCTCGTCCTGCGCGATCTTCATGCGGTTGTCGACGTCGGCGAACACGGTGGGCGCCACGTAGTTGCCCTTCTTCACCCGGCCCGGCAGCGGCGGCACGTCGAGGCCGCCGCACAGCAGCGTCGCGCCTTCCTTCTGCCCCAGCTCGATGTAGCCGCGCACCTTGGCCAGGTGGCCCTGCGAGATCATCGGGCCGATGATGGTCTTCTCGTCGCGCGGGTCGCCCACCGTGATCTTCTTCGCCCGGGCGGCGAAGCGCTCGGCGAACTGCGCGTAGATCGACTTCTGCACCAGGATGCGGCTGCCGGCGGTGCAGCGCTCGCCATTGTTGGAGAAGATCATGAAGACGGCGGCGTCGAGCGCGCGCTCGAAATCCGCGTCCTCGAAGACCACGAAGGGCGACTTGCCGCCCAGCTCCATGCTGAACTTCTTCAGGCCCGCTTCCTTCACGATGCGGTTGCCGGTGGCGGTGGAGCCGGTGAAGGAGATCGCGCGCACGTCGCGATGCCGCACCAGCGGCTCGCCGGCCTGCTTGCCGTAGCCGTGCACGATGTTCAGCACGCCGGCGGGAATGCCCGCTTCGAGCGCCAGCTCGCCGAGGCGGGAGGCGGTCAGCGGTGATAGCTCGCTCATCTTCAGCACTGCGGTGTTGCCGAAGGCGAGGCAGGGCGCGACCTTCCAGGTGGCCGTCATGAACGGCACGTTCCAGGGCGAGATCAGCGCGCACACGCCGACCGGATGGAACAGCGTGTAGTTCAGGTGCGTCGGCGTCGGGTAGGTGTGGCCGTCCACCCGCACGCACATCTCGGCGAAATAGGTGAAGTTGTCGGCCGCGCGCGGCACCAGCTGCTTGCCGGTCTGGGCGATCACCTGGCCGGTGTCGTCGGTTTCGGTCTGGGCCAGCTCCGGCACGTTCTTCGCGATCAGCTCGCCGAGCTTGCGAACGAGCTTGGCGCGCTCGGGCGCCGCCAGCGAGGCCCACTTCGGGAACGCCTCCTTGGCGGCCGCGACGGCCTGGTTCACTTCCGCCTCGCCGCCGGAGGCGACTTCGGCCAGCACCTCCTGGGTGGCCGGGTTGACGGTCTCGAAATATTCGCGGCCGGCAACGGTCTTGCCGGCGATCAGGTGGTCGATGCGCATGTCAGGAAGTAATGGTGTTCATGAGGGCGCCGACGCCCTCGATTTCGGTGACCACGACGTCGCCCGCCTTGCAGTCCACCACGCCGTCGGGCGTGCCGGTGAGGATCAGGTCGCCGGGGTTCAGCGTCATGAAGCTGGAGAAGTACTCGATCAGCCAGGGAATGCCGAAGATCATGTCCTTCGTGTTGCCCTGCTGCGTGACATGGCCGTTGACGGTGGTCTTGAGCGCCAGCGCCATCGGGTCGGCGATGTCCTCGCGGTCCACCAGCCAGGGACCGAGCGGCGTCGCGCCGTCGCGGTTCTTCACCCGCAGGTTGGGGCGGTACCAGTTCTCCAGGTAGTCGCGGATCGCGTAGTCGTTCGCCACGGTGTAGCCGGCGACGAAGTCGTAGGCGTCGTCGCGGCGCACCTTCCGCGCCTGCCTGCCGATCACCACCGCGAGCTCGCATTCGTAGTGCATGAACTGCACGCCGGCGGGGCGGCGGGTGGTCTGCCGGTGGCCGTTGAGCGCGCCCTCGCCTTTCAGGAACACCAGCGGTTCCTCCGGCGCCTTGAAGGCCAGCTCCTTGGCGTGGTCGGCGTAGTTGAGGCCCAGCGCCAGGATCGTGCGCGGCCGGTCGAGCGGCGCCAGCGGCGGCAGCCAGGTCACCTGGTCCTGCCAGACCCGCGTGCCGTCTTCCAGCAGCAGCTGGCCGTCGCGTTCGATGGCGTTGTGCAGCACGCCCTGGTGGATCACGCGCGCGCGCTTCATGCGGCCTCCGCGACGAAGGTGTTGGTGAGGGTGCCGAGGGCCGGCATCTTGATTTCCACGGTGTCGCCGGCGCGCACCCGCGGCCGGCCGACGTCGCAGCCGAGCATCAGCATGTCGCCTTCGCCCAGCGTCATGAACTCGCTCACGTCGGCCAGCAGCTTGTCGGCCGGGCGCAGCAGCTGCGAGAAACGCACCGTCTGCTTCAGCTCGCCGTTGACGCGCACTTCGAGCTTGAACACCGCGGGATCGCCGGCCTCGTTGCGGGCCCGGATGCGGTCGCCGATGCCGAGGAAGCCGTCGCGGCAATTGAACTTCACCGGCGGGCGGAACAGGCTCTCGTGCGGCAGCCGCACGTCGTTCATCAGCACGTAGCCGAAGACCTCGCGCGCCGACTTCATCACCATGGCGACGGTGGCGCCCACCTCCACCTCCTCGAAGCCGGCGGGGATGGCGATGGTGCCGCCGTTCTCCGTCCAGGTATTGGCCGGCTTCACGTACAGCACCGGCGCCTGCGGCGGCGCCTTGTAAGGCGGCTCGTTCACCTTGGGCCCGAGCGCGTCGAGCTCGCCGCGGAAGTTCAGCAGGGTGCCGTACACCGTGCCCCGTTTCACCAGGCTCATGTCTGCTCCAGTGCGATCAGTTCGTCCAGCAGCGCGTAGAGCTGCGTCAGTTTCTGCTTGCCCAGCGACTGCTCGAGCCACTGGTAGTGCATCTCGACGGTCGTCGAGAGCCGGTCCACCATCTTCAATCCCTTGGGCGTGGCCTCCACCACCGTGCGGCGCTGGTCGGAGGGATCGCGCTCGCGCCGGATCAGGCCGTCGCGCTCCATGCGGGCCAGCACGCCCGTGAGGCTGGGGCCGAGGATGGTGGCCTCGCGCGCCACCCGGCCCGTCTCCAGCGTGCCGTGCTCGCCGAGCACGCGCAGCACGCGCCACTGCTGGTCCGACAGGACGTGCTCGCGCAGGCTGGGCCGCGTGCGCGCCATGAGCGATTCGCGCGCCTGCAGCAGCAGGCGCGGAAGGTTGCGATGGGCGAAGGCGGGGCTCACGTCGGGTGGGTCGGCAGCGTTATTTAACATGTTAAATGATTGGCCGACGCCGTCAAGTGCACCCCCGACAGGAGGGGTATTCGCAGGCTGGTTGCTGGAGCGAAGCGAAAGCCCAGCGATTCGCGCGCGCCGAAAGCGCTGGGCTTCGGCGGTCGAGGCTGGCCGCCTCGGCCGCGCTCAGCACCAGCCTACGCAAATGCAAACCCCAGCAGGGGCTTCAGTCCACCGACGCCCCCGCGCTGCGGATGACCTGGCCCCAGCGCTCGGTCTCGCTGCGGATGTACGCGGCCAGGCGGTCCGGGCCCATGCCGGCGGCTGCCGGCTCGAAGCCTTCCGATTCCAGCTTCGCGCGCAGTTCGGGCTGCGCCATCACCTTGCCGAGCGCGTCGGCGTACTTCTGGACCAGCTCGCGCGGCGTGCCGGCCGGCGCGACCAGGCTTTGCCAGGCCACCGCCTCGAAGTTGCGCGTGCCGGCCGCGCCGCTTTCCGCGATGGTCGGCACCTCGGGCAGCGCCGGCTGGCGCCTGGCCGAGGTCACCGCCAGGGCGCGCAGCTTGCCGGCCTTCACGTGCTGGATCGCCGGCGGGATGTCGCTGAACATCAGGTCGAGCTGGCCGGCGAGCAGGTCCGTCACCGCGGGCCCGCTGCCTTTGTAGGGCACGTGGGTCAGTTTCGCGCCGGTGGCGGCCTTGAACATCTCCACCGCCAGGTGGTGCGGGCTGCCGTTGCCGGCCGAACCGTAGCTGAGCCCGTTGGGCCGGCTCTTCGCCAGCGTGACGAGTTCGGCGATGCTCTTCACGGGCAGCGCGGGATTCACCACCACCAGCAGCGGCACCGCGCCGATCAGGCCGATCGGGGCGAAGTCCTTCTGCGGCTCGTAGGCAAGCTTCTTGTAGAGCCAGGGGTTGATCGCCAGCGTGGTGCTGGTGGCCACCAGCAGCGTGTGGCCGTCCGCGGGCGCACGCGCCACGAAGGCCGCGCCGATGCCGCTGCCGGCGCCCGGCTTGTTGTCCACGACCATCGTGCGTCCGAGCAGCGGCGCCATCTGCTGCGCCAGCATGCGTCCCAGCATGTCGGTGGTGCCGGCCGGCGCATAAGGCACGACGATGGTGATCGCGCGATCGGCTTGCGCGCGCACGAGGCCGGGCGCGGCGGTGACTGCAACGCCGGCGGCGAGCTGCGCCAGGACGGTTCGACGGTTCATGGCTTGTCTCCTGTGTCTTGTAGTGGAATCAATTCTGCTGCGCGCCGCGGATGCGGTCGACCAGGCCGAGTGCATCGGCCGGCAGGGCGTCGCCGCGCCAGGCCACGTGCTGGTCGGGCCGCGACAGCACCAGGGCGTGCCTGTACACGCCGGCCGCGTCGCGCGAAACGACATCCAGCACCTGCAGCGGCACGCCGCGGCGCTGCGCCGCCTGTTCCAGCGCCGTGGTGGACACCGCGGGGTCGAAGCGCAGCAGGGTGTAGCCGGTGCCCATGGCGTCGTAGAGCGAACGACCGTCGTCCAGCCACAGGTGCGGCGTGCGGCAGCCCGGCACGGTGGAAGGCGTGAAGCGGTCCATCGTGTAGGCGGGATGCGGCTCGCCGTCGTACGCGATCAGCGGCGAGCGGTCGTAGAAGTAGCCGAAGTTCAGGCC
>NZ_DASSVG010000223.1:0-3032 GCF_035706265.1 Ramlibacter sp.
CCGCCTCCAGGGCGTGAAGATCAACGACAAGCACATCGAGGTGATCGTTCGCCAGATGCTGCGTCGCGTGGTCGTCGAGAACCCGGGCGAGAGCGACTACATCGCCGGCGAGCAGGTCGAGCGGTCCGAGATCCTGGACACGAACGACAAGCTGCGCGGCGAGGGCAAGATCCCGGCGACCTACAGCAACCTGCTGCTGGGCATCACGAAGGCTTCGCTGTCGACCGACTCGTTCATCTCCGCCGCTTCCTTCCAGGAAACGACGCGGGTGCTGACCGAGGCGGCGATCATGGGCAAGCGCGACGAGCTGCGCGGCCTGAAGGAAAACGTGATCGTCGGCCGCCTGATCCCGGCCGGCACCGGCATGGCCTACCACGTGGCCCGCAAGGCGAAGGACCAGATGGACGAGGCCGAGCGCCGCGCCATCGCCGAAGCCGAAGCGGCCGAACTGGCGGAAGTCACGGAAGGCGGCAACGGCTCCGAGACCAACGACCACGGCACGTCGACGGCGGAATAAGCGCTTCCTGCTCCCGCTGAAGGGCGCCACCTCTTGCAGGGGTGGCGCCCTTTCTTTATCGTCCGCACACCATGCAGTCCTCCTCGTTTCTCCCGTGGGTGATCGCGGCCGTGGCCCTGTTCTGGGCCGTCGGCGCGTACAACCGCCTGGTGCGCCTGCGCTCCGAAGCCAACCACGCCTTCGCGGCGCTCGAAGCCGAACTCGCCAAGCAGGTGCAGCTGGTGCAGGAATGCGTGCCGCCGGAAGACGAGCAGACCCAGTCGCAGTTCACCGGCGGCAGCGCCTTCTGGGGCGGTCTGCAGGGCGCGGCCGCGCAGTTGCAGGCCTCGCTCTCCGCGGCGAGGTCGCGGCCGCTGGATCCCGACCGCATCGCGGCCCTCGGCGCCGCGCAGGAGGTGCTCGGCATGGCCTGGGAGCGCGCGGAGCGCGACGACGCGCACGACCTCGCGGGCCCGCGCCTGCCCGAGAACTGCAGCGGCGAGCGCCAGCAACTGGTGCGCATGGCGCAGTCCGCCACCGAGCATTTCAACCAGGCGGTGGTGCGCTACAACGAAGCCATCGCGCAGTTCCCTGCGATCCTGCTGGCGTGGTTGTTCGGCTTCCACCCTGGGCGCGGCTTGCGCGCCAGGCCTTGACGCCATGCACTGCGCAGTCGCGGCATTCGTAGGCTGGGGCGGCGAAGCCGCCGGAGCTGAGTCGCGTGAGCGCGAAGCCCAGCGATCAGCGAGCGCAGCGAAGCTGGGGTTCCCTTCGGTCACCACCAGCCTACGAGGAGCGTTCACCTCCAGCGCGCGCATCGCGCTCGCCGCCACGATGCTGGCCGCTGTCGCCCCTTCGCACGCGCAGCAGGAGACGCTCTATCTCCGCACCCTCGCCGCCAACTGCGCGCAATGCCATGGCACCGAGGGCCACACCGTCGCCGGCTCGCCGCTCCAGCCTTTGGCCGGCCGCTCGCGCGAGGAACTGCTCGCGCTGCTGAAAGCCTTCAAGGCCGGCACGCGGCCGGCGACCATCATGCAGCAGCTCGCGCGCGGCTACAGCGACGCGCAGCTCGAACAGCTCGCGGCCTTCTTCGCCGCGCAGAAGCGATGAAGCGGCGCGGCTTCCTGCATGCGGCAGCGGCGCTGGGCCTCGCCGGCTGCGCGGCCACGTCGCGCATCCCGGCCAGGGCCCGCGTCGTCGTGATCGGCGGCGGCTATGGCGGCGCCACCGCCGCGAAGTACGTGCGCCTGCTGTCCGAGCACAAGATCGATGTCGTCGTGATCGAGCCCAACGAGGCCTTCGTCTCGTGTCCGCTTTCCAACCTCGTGATCGGCGGCAGCCGGCAGATCGGCGACATCACCACGCCGTACGACGGCCTGGCGCGCCACGGCGTCACGCTGGTGAAGGACAGCGCGCAAGCCATCGACCCGCAGCGCAAGACCGTCACGCTCGCCGGCGGCCCCGTGATCGGCTACGACAAGCTCGTCGTCTCGCCGGGCGTCGAACTGCTGTTCGACTCCATCGAGGGCCTGCGCCCCGCGCACGCCAGCGGCCGCGTGCTGCAGGCCTGGCAGAAGGCAGGCCCTGAGACGCTCGCCCTGCGCCGCCAGCTCGAAGCCATGCCCGATGGCGGGGTGTACGCGATCACGATTCCCGAACAGCCTTACCGCTGCCCGCCCGGCCCGTACGAGCGCGCCTGCCAGGTGGCCTGGTACTTCCGCCAGGCCAAGCCGCGCAGCAAGGTGCTGGTGCTCGATGCCAATCCGGACGTGACCTCCAAGGGCGCGCTCTTCAAGCGCGTCTGGAACGAGCAGTACAAGGGCATCCTCGAATACCGGCCGCAGCACAAGGCCGTGGCGGTCGACGCGCGCGCCGGCGTCATCAGGTTCGAGGTGGAGGAGGACGTGAAGGCCGACGTCCTCAACGTGCTGCCGTCCATGCGCGCCGGCGCGATCGCCGTGCAGGCCGGCCTGAACGACATGGCGGGCCGGCGCTGGTGCGGCGTCGACTACCTGGATTTCCAGTCCACCGCCGCCAGGGACATCCACGTGCTTGGCGACGCGATCCAGATCGCGCCCGCGATGCCCAAGAGCGGCCACATGGCCAATGCGCACGCGAAGGTCGCCGCCGCCGCGATCGTCGCCCAGCTCTCCGGCTGGCCCGTGAACCCGGCGCCCATGCTCACCAACACCTGCTACAGCTTCGTCGACGACCAGCGCGTGATCCACGTGGCGAGCGTGCACGAATACGTGGCGGCCGAGCGCACTTACAAGGCGGTGGGGGCCTCGGGCGGCGTGAGCCCGGCGCCCAGCGAGCTGGAAGGCCGCTATGCGCTGAACTGGGCGCGTAACATCTGGGCCGACACGCTGACCTGATGCAACCTCCCGTTCCCCTCTGGCGGCAGCTGCAGGCTGCCGCCGCCGTTTTGGCCGCCGTGCGGCGCGGCGAATCGGCCACGCCGGCGCTCGCGCGCGTGGACGCGCCGCGGCGCCCCGCGGCGCAGGCGCTCGCCTTCCACGTGCTGCGCCACCTG
>NZ_DASSVG010000224.1:0-4958 GCF_035706265.1 Ramlibacter sp.
TCCAGGAGCCTTCGCCGAGCGCCAGCAGACCGATCGCCACCCGCTGCAGCTCGCCGGTCGGGCCCACCAGCGACTGGCCCATGGCGGCGCCGGCCAGGGCGCAGCTCGCCAGGGCCAGCATCGGCACGAAGAATCCGCGCCCCATCAGGTAGGCCACCGGATTCGGCCCCAGCGCCTTGCGCACGGCGTGCCCCAGCAGCAGCATCAGCGTGGCCGGCAGCACGCCGCTCCACACGGTGAGTTCGAGCGCGTGCGCCGGCGAGGCACCGCAGGTGAGCATGGTGCTGAAGCCCGCCAGCGTCACCACCGGAATGGCCAGCGGCCAGCCGATCATCAGCAGCACCAGGGGCGCGCCCGACCAGTGCAGGGGAAAGGGCAGGGCCGCGAGCCCCGGCCAGCTCCACAGCCAGGGCAGCAGCGTCAGGCTGGCGAGAAAGGGCGTGGCCAGCGGCACCTGGCCCTGGTGCGGGCGCAGCAAGCGCCAGGGCCGCACCACCAGCGCGCCCGCCCAGGCCAGCGCCAGCAGGATGGCCTCCACGACGACCTGGGCGTCCATCGCGTGCCGCCTCAGTGCCCGTCCGCGCGGATCTTGCCCTCGCGCACGTAGCGCTCGTATTCGTCGCGCGTGATGGCGGCGGTGCCGGTGTTGCCCTGGCCGTCGTGCCAGTGCAGCGTGACGCTGTCGTCCGCCACGTCGATGTCCACCTCGCCGTCCGGCACCGGCATCAGCACGCCGTCGCCGGCGCGGAAGCAGACCTCTCCCCGAATCATCGCGTGCTGCGTCATGGTGAATTCCCTCGTGTTGCTGCCGAGTGTCGGCGCCGCGCGACGCCGCGGCGTGTCAGCCGACATGCCGTGTTCTTGCGGGACGCGCGTCGGCTCTCGACAATGGGGCCATGGCGCCGAATGAAGCGCTCGCGCTCGGGGGAGGGACGGCGGTGCTGGCCGCTGCGCTCGTGCTCGCGCTCGCGCTGCAGCTCTGGCGGCAGTCCCGCAGCCGCAAGCGCACCGAGCAGCGCTTCCGCCAGCTTTCCAACGCCGTGCCGCAGATCGTCTTCGTGGCCGACCGGCGCGGCCAGGTCCAGTTCGTGAGCACCCGCTGGGTGGAGGTCACCGGCCTGCGCCGGCGCGAGGCCCTCGGCGAGGCCTGGCAGCAGGCGCTGCACCCGGACGAGCGCGCGGAAATCGTGCAGCGCCTGCGCGAGATGGTCCGCCGCGGCGAGCCGCTGCAGGTGGAACTGCGCCTGCGCGCGGACGGCGGCAGTTACCGCTGGCACCTGCTGCGCGCCGCGCCGCTGGACGAGGACGGCCGCCGCCAGGCCGCCTCGTGGCTCGGCACGCTGACCGACATCGACGCGCTCAAGCAGGCGCAGGAACAGACCCGCCTGCAGGCCGAGGAGATCCGCCGCCTCAACGCCGGGCTGGAGGAGCGCATCGCCGAACGCACGGCGCAACTGCGCCTGGCCAACACGCAGCTCGCCGCCTTCTCGTATTCGGTCTCGCACGACCTGCAGTCGCCGCTGCAGCGCGTGTCCTCGTACGCGAAGCTGCTGCAGCAGGAGCTGGCGGCCGCGCCGGAGGGGCGCGCGCAGCACTACCTGGCCCGCATCCAGGGCAATGCCGACACCATGGCGCAGCTGATCGAAGGGCTGCTGGCCCTGGCCCACGTGTCGGAGGTGGAGATCATCCGCTCCGCCGTGAACCTGAGCGACCTGGCCAGCGAGATCCTGCAGCGGCTGCAGGCGGAGCAGCCGCAGCGCAGCGTGGCCTGGCAGGTCCAGCCGGGCCTGGCGGCGACGGGCGACGTGCGGCTGATGCGCTCCGTGATGGAGAACCTGCTGGGCAACGCCTGGAAGTTCACGGCCCGCGCGCCGGCGCCGGAGATCGTGGTGGGGGGCGACGCCGCGCGCGGCGAGTACTTCGTGCGCGACACCGGCTGCGGCTTCGACATGGCCTATGCCGACCGGCTCTTCGGCACCTTCCAGCGCCTCCACGCGGAGCACGAATACCCGGGCACCGGCATCGGCCTGGCGACGGTGGCGCGGGCCATCTCGCGCCAGGGCGGCCGGATCTGGGCGGAGTCGGCGCCGGGGCAGGGCGCCACCTTCCGCTTCACGCTGCCGCCGGCGTGATCAGTGGCGCGAGGCGGGGAAGTCCACCGGCGCGAAGTCGGAGGCGTGGGCGGGTGTGAGCCGCACCGGGGGCGGAGACTGGGTCGCAGCGGGCTGGCTCGCCGGCGTCGGGTCCGCCGCCGGCTTGGCGGACTGGCCGGCCAGGATGCGCGCGAGGCGGCCGGCCCGACCGACCAGGAAGTTGGCCGCCGCGCGCAGCAGGATCGCGCCGTTCATGGGGATCAGCGTCAGCAGGCCGTGGCCCCGGACATAGCCCGGGTTGGCGCGCAGGTACAGGCGCGCGTTCGGACGCCGGCTGGCGTGCCAGCGCGCGCGGTCCTGCTCGGTCTCGCGGGTGATCCACTTCACTTCGCGCACCATCGGATCGGCCGGATCGACCCGCTCCAGGCCGAAGGCATCGGCCAGTTCCTCCATCTGCCGCTGCACCTCCGGCGGCGTCGGCTGGTCGGCCCGGGGCCAGATCACCGGCGCGTAGTGCGACAGGAAGGTGTAGCTGCTCGGATGGGTGAGCGCGGCGAAGATGCACCAGTCGCGCCGTGGCGCCTGCAGCCACAGGCGCAGCAGGCGCAGGCAGTTGTTGACCATGATGAGGTCGCGCCCGCGCCATTGCGGCAGCGTGCCGGCTTCCATCCGCACCACCGCGCTCGGCCGGCCCTGCACGTCCAGCAGGAACACGTGGGTGGCGTGATAGCCCACCGGCTTGCCCTGCTCGTTGCGCTTGACCCAGATCCAGGTCCGCCAGGACGGCCGGTCGATGACGTAGTGGCGGAAGCCGGCGAAGTCCAGCCCGCCGAAGATCTGGACGTGGACACCGAACAGCTCGCGGGCGAGGGCTTCGCGCGCTGCCTCGCCGAGCTCGTGGACGGCGTGGCAGCTGACTCTGGAGAGCTTGGACATCGCTAGGTCGATTGCTTAGTTCGTCGCGCAGCGCGCCAGCGGCCCGGGGCCTGCGCCGGCTGGTTTTCCGAGGGAAGCGGGTGTCTCCCGGTCGCCGCACTATTCGTTACAAAGCTAGGTGTAACTGCAACAGAATGTTAGTGCAAGCGCAGTGCGCCACCGTCGGGCTGGCGCCGATGAACGGTCGTCGTAGCGTGGCAAGCGGTCCACAAGACCGCGTCGGCGGCAGTCCTGTCGATTCCGGCAACGCCCGATCGTCCTAAGGTGGGGCCCATTGGTGCGGCCCGCATCCCCAAGGAGAAAATCCATGCCCGTCCTCGACAGCTATCTCTTCTTCAACGGCAACTGCGCCCAGGCGATGCCCTTCTACGAGCGCACGCTGGGCGGCAAGCTCGAACACACCATGACCTACGGCCAGTCGCCCGAGCCCAACCAGTGCCCGGCCGGGGCCGAGGGCCTGGTGATGCACTCCAGCCTGAAGCTGGGCGACCGCACGCTGATGGCCTCCGACGTCCCGCCCTCCATGGGGCCGAAGCCGATGGGGGGGTTCTCGCTGTCGCTCTTCTACGATTCGCCCGAGGAGGCGCGCCGCATCTTCGAAGCGCTGGCGCAGGGCGGCACGATCCAGATGCCGATGACGAAAACCTTCTGGGCCGAGGTGTTCGGCATGCTGGTCGACCAGTTCGGCACGCCCTGGATGGTGAGCGGCGGCATGCGCGGCGCGTGACGCATGCCACGCGGGCGGGCCTGCCTGTTGGCTGCGCGCATCGCCGAAACGTGTTGTAGCGGCTTTTCCCGTCCGCCCGCCCCAGCATGCGGGCGATGGGAGGAGAGATGGACGGATCGGCGCTTCGGTGGGTCGGAGGCATGCTGCTCGCGCTGGCAGCCCTTGGGCCGTCGCAGGCGGGCGCGCAGGTCTACCGCTGCGGCTCGCACAGTTATTCGCAGGTGGCCTGCACCGGCGGACGTCCGGTGGGCACCAAGCCGCACCGCGTGACCGACAAGTCCCGGCCGCCGCCGCAGGACCGTGCCGTGGCCGCCCGCCGCGCCCCGCTGTCGGCCGAGGAGCGCCGGGAATGCCGCGCCCTCGACGTGCGCCTGCGGGACGAGAAGCGCAGGTTGCGCGCCAAGGGCGAGGCGGCGACGCTGGAGGACGAGATGCCTTTGGTGCACGCGCAGAAGCGTTTCCGCGAACTCAAGTGCTAGGAAATTGAGCGTCCCGTGGCGGGGCGCAACTTGACGCGGCGCAATCCCGCCGCCGCGCCGCGGCCTAGATTGGCTGGGAGGAGGTTTCCATGCCACGCCTCTCCAGTCGCTCCGCGCGGACCGGCCTGTCCGGCCTCGTGCTGGCTGCCTGTTTCGCTTTCGCTTCGTTCGCAGCGCACCCGCAGCCCGCGGCGCCGGCCACGGGCAACGTCTACCTCGCGGGCGGCGAGGTCCGCACGAGCGGCCCCGTCGCAGCCGACTTCACGGCGGCCGCGGGGCGCGTGCGCATCGAGCATCCGGTGGGCGGCGACCTGCTGGCGGCCGGCGGCGCAGTGGACGTGCGCGCGCCGGTGCAGCAGGACGTGCGCGCCGTGGGCGGCGACGTGGCGCTGGCAAGTGCCGTGGGCGGCGAGCTGTTCGCCGCCGGCGGCCACGTGGCGTTGCGACCCGGTGCCAGCGTCGACGGCCGCAGCACGCTTTATGGCGGCACCGTGAGCGTCGCCGGCAGGCTCGCGGGCCCGCTCGAGATCGCGGCGCAGAAGGTCACCCTCGACGGCGAGGTGCAGGGCGACGTTCGCATCACGGCCGAAGACATCGAGCTCGGGCCGGCGACGCGCATCGGCGGCGACCTGCGCTACGCCTCGGCGACGGAGCCGAGGAAGGCGCCGCAAGCGCGCATCGCCGGCGCCGTCACGCGCGAAGTGCCGGCAGGGGCGCGGCAGG
>NZ_DASSVG010000225.1:0-9814 GCF_035706265.1 Ramlibacter sp.
CGCGGCAGCGGCGCGGCGTACTCGGTGCCCAGGCGCTGCGGCAGCACCATCACGGACACCGCGCCGGGCACGGCGTCGTCGCGTTGATGCGGCTTGAAGCGCGGCAGCACCTCCACCCGCCCGACCTGCACGCCCGGCGCCTCGCGCGCCAGCGCGCGGTAGTCCGCCGCCGTCACGGCGCGGTCGCGGTGCTGGAAATAGGCGGGGATGCGGCGCTCGGCGGCGTCCAGCGTCTCGGCGTCGCTGCCGTTCTGCAGTGCCAGCGGCTGGAACACGTCGACGGCGGGATCGGGCTTCTCCTTCGCCCCCTGCCGGCTGACCAGGCCATCGAGCCTGGCGAGCGTGCCCGCAGGCAGGTTGCCGGCCGCGCCGCCGCCGACGCGCAGGCCGCTGGCCACGACGCGGCTGCCGGTGCTGGGCACGCGCCCATGGACGCCGTTGCCGAAGCGGATGGTGCCGGCCTCCGGGTCGAGCTGGTAGGCGTTGTCCAGCGGGCCGGCGCGGCCCAGGTCGTCGAGCGGCGACCACGCGCGGCTGCCGGCCACCGGGTCGTGCACGACGACCTGCAGCGTGGACGGATCGATGCTGCCCTGCAGGCTCACGCCCAGGTCGAAGGTCTGGTCCGAACCGCCGTCGGACACGCCGATGGCGCGCCCCGGCACGGCCTGGCGCTGCTCCACCTGCACCGCGTTGACCCCGGCCCACGCGAGCCGCAGGCTGGACAGCGCGAAGCCGGGCTGCACGCGCAGCCGCAGCCAGGTCACGAGCTGGCCGGCGTCCTCCTCGCTTTCCAGGCGCGGGGGGGCATCGCCCACGCCGGCGTGCAGGTTCTCGCGCGGGTCGTTCGAGGGCGCGCCGATGCGCTCGATGCCGGGCAGCGCCAGCCGCACGACGCCCGAGCGCGCCAGACCCTGCGTGCCGTCTTCCAGGGCCTCGAGGGTGACCATGTCTGGCACTTCCGGCGTGCTGGCGTCGCTGCCGGTGCTCATCTCCCAGACCAGCGGGATCGGGTTGCGCGCGGTGATCCCCTCCCCGTCTTCCGGCATGTCCAGGGCCAGCGCCAGGCCCACGTTGATCGCGCGCGCGCCGTCTTCCGCGTCGGCCGCCAGCGTCTGCCTTGCCTGCTGGCGCAGCTTTGCGCCCGGCGCGAGCAGCGCGATCCACAGCGCGCCGTCCACCGTCGTCTCGAGGATGTCGACGCCCGTGCCCAGGTCCTGCCCGGGCGCGAACACCTCGGTGGTCACGTAGCCCCGCGGCGTGCCTTCCGTGGTGCGGTACACCGCCTGCAGGTCCGGCAGCAGGGCATCGAAGTCCTCCTGCTCCTGCGCACTCAGCTTGCGGCGGATGAAGGCGCGACCCACCAGCGGATAGGCCGTGCAGAAGCCGAGGGTGGAGAACGGCACCGGCTTGTCGATGCTGGAGCCGGGCCGCACCTGCACCGCCACCGCCGTCCTCTCGGCCTTGACCTTCAGCGACACGATCCCGCGCGCTGCGGTCGCGGGCTTGAGCGGCATGCCCAGCAGGCGCAGGTAGGCCAGGCGCTGGCGCTCGGGAATGAGGTTGGCCCGGTACAGGATGGTGTCGCCCAGCCAGGCGAACAGGTCGATCAGCGTGCGCCCGGGATCGCCCGGCCGCGGGTGCGTCCACTCCGGCGTGTGCGCGGGGATGCGCGCCAGCAGCTCGGCGACCAGGTCGTCGAAGCTGCGGTCGTCGAGGGCGGGCGGCCTAATGGGCATTGCGCGACTCCATCACCAGGGTGAGGCCCACGCGCGCCGGCGCGCCGGTGCGCTTGTGGCGATAGGCGATCTCCACGCGCACGCCATCGGCCACGCCGGTCGCCGCATCGCTCACCGGGTCCACCGCGATGCCGTCGACCACGATGCGCGGCTCCCAGCGCTTGAGCGCGTCCTCCACCAGCTCCTTGATGCGGCTGCGCGTCGCGACGGTGTTGGGCTCGCTCAGCAGGTTCTCCAGCCCCGCGCCGAAGGACGGGCGCATCAGCTGCTCGCCGGGGCGCGTCGACAGCAGCACCTGGATCAGCTCGCGCACGCTCTGCGCGAGGTTGGGGTAGTGGAGCTGCCCGTTCTCGTCGGGCACCGGCAGCAGGGGCCAGCCGATCGGCTCCGGGAAGGACGCGAGGGTGGGCGGCGGCTTGATCACGCGCTACTCCTTGGCCTTCGGGATCGGGATGCAGATCTTCAGCAACGGAAGCCACCAGAAGATCAGGTTCAACAGCGACAGGAAGATGTTCAGGACGATGAACGCGCACAGGGTGATGATGGGCAGCGAGAAGGAGCAGATCCATCCCAGGCCGAACGCCGGATCGCCGCTGCCCTTGCCTTCCATGAGGTCCTTCGCGTCGCTTTGCAGCAGCTTCGCGAGCCGGGGTGGCAGCGCGAAGGCCACCGTGGGCTTGACCTTCTGCAGCTGCGCGCGGTCCATGAGGTCCGGCATGGGGATCACCGGCACCGGCGCACCCGCGGACTCGAACCAGGGCGCGATGGTGAACTCCTCGCTGTAGGGCGACCACACGAGGCGGCCCGGGCAGCCTTCGTGCTCGGGCTTCAGGCGCACGAAGGCGCGCACCACGTAGCGCGGCTCGGCACCGTTGCGGCCGTTGCCGAAGCGGCCGCCGGCGGGCAGCAGGCGCGAGAACTGCTGTTGCAGGCAGGCCAGCGAGGCCTCGAAGATGGCGTCGGCCACCTCGTTGCTCACGGCGCCCCAGCGATTGGGAATGCTCACGCGGGCGCCAGAGACGGCGTCGACGAAGACGGCCTTGGCCTCCAGCAGGAACTGCCAGGCATTGCGCGTGTCCACATGTGCGGCCTGGCCCCCGGAGGCGGGCACGTCGGTTTCCACCCGCAGCCGCTGCAGCGCCGCCTTCATGGCGAGCGCCCCGCTGTCGGCGCCGAAGGCGTCGTACTGGTTGTTCAGCTGCAGCAGCAAGCGGCCCAGCGTCCTGTCCAGGGCGTCGTACTCGAAACGCCGGAAGGCAGGCTGCGTCGTCGACTCCAGCGGCGTCTGGGCGGCCGCACGCGCGTCTTCCGTGGTGACGGTGCGCGTGGCCGGCACCGGGAAGATGCGGGCGCCGCCCGCAAGCAGGTAGCTCACCATGTCCGCGCGCAGGCTCTCGCGCTCCTGGGCATCGGTGCCGAAGGCCGGCGCACTCGCCGGCGCTTCGGTCAGCTCGGAGGACACGACCTTCAGGTTGCCGAACAGCAGCGTCTTGCCGGCGCCCCGGCACACGTCGGGCGGGGCGATGAAGAGCGGCTGGACGTCTTCGCTCACCGGCACCGTTGCCACCGCGAGCCGGGCCGAACCCGCCGTGCGGATGCGCTGCTGGCTCGGTGCCAGGGCGTCGAGCACGGGGTGCCCCAGCGTCACGGCCTTGCCGCGCCGGTCGTGCGCGGGATCGAGGTCCTCGTCCACCGCCTCCCAGCCGAACACCCTCGTCCCGGCCTTGAGCCAGGCCAGCTTGCGCGCCCCGTCCACCCGGCGCAGCACGAAGCCGCTGCTGTCGATCTTCGCCGGCGCGACGCGCGGCTGGCCGGGCAGGTCGCAGAAGGCTTCCAGCACCAGCATGTTGAAGACGCGCTGCAGCGGCTGGAACAGGCGCAGCGTGCCGCCTTGCCTGGAGGGCGCGGCGGCCAGCAGGCCCGCGTGCCGGGCCGGGTCGGCCAGGTCGTCCTGCAGGCCCTGCACGAACTCCTGGTCGCGCCGCTCGACGATCGTGGGCTTCGCGTCCGCCGCCCGCGTGCCGACGCGCAGGCCGGCCAGGCAGACCGGGTGCCCCGGCCCGTGCGACAGGGACTTCGGTGCGCGGATCGCGAGCGGCTTCGGCGGGCTCTGGACAGCTTGCGTCATGCGGACCTCACCAGATGTTGCCCGCCCCGGGCGTGTAGGAGGTGGACACCACCGAGTTGGTGATGAGGGTGTCGCACTTCACGACGCCGGAGAACTGCGACATCGCCGCGTCCACCTTGACCATGCCGGCGCTCACCTCCACCTGCGCGGCCTGCACCTTCACCTTGGCGGCGGCCTGGATGGATACGCCCTGGGTGTCGATGACCACGGTGTTGCCCGCGCACTCGACCTTCACCTGGCCGCCCGACTCGTCGCTGAGGGTGAGCTTCACGCCCTGCGGCGTCTCGCACACGATGGTGGCGGTGGCATCGCTCTCTTCCACGATGGCGATGCGGGTGCCGGCCTTGCCGGTGATGCTCCAGCGGTCGACCTTGCCGCCGAGGCTCTCGGGCGGCGCGGCCGCGCCGTTCCACAGGCCGCCCACCACCACCGGATGGCGCGCGTCGCCGTTGACGAAGACGACCAGCACCTCGTCGCCTTCCTGCGGGATGAAGAAGCCGCCGCGCCCGTCGCCCGCGAACGGGCTGGCGACGCGGGCCCACATGGCGACGTCGCTGGCGGTGGCCAGCGCGTACAGCTCCACCTTGACGCGCGCCAGGTTCTGCGGATCGTTGACGTCGGTGACGCGCGCCAGCCAGGGCATGGCCAGCGCGTGCAGCGGCACGCCGAAATCGTGGACGGGGAGCGTGTCGCGTTTCATCGTCGGTTCACCCCGGATTGCCGAAGTACGCGCTTTCGGCGCAAAGCTCGGTGTCGAAGCCGCGCCGCATGTCGTAGCGGTGGGTGCACGCGGTCACGTAGTACACGTTGTCGAAGCGCGGCGAGACGTCGGCCAGCGTCACGTGCGAGCCCACCCGCAGCGACGGGTTGCCTTCGCAGCAGGCCTCCACCCGCACGAAGCGGCGGGCGCGCTGCTCGAACTCGGCCTGCGCGAGCGCGTCGGCCTCGGCCTGCGTGAGCGCGAGCCGGTGCGCGGTGTGCTGCACGCGTTCGCCGAACACCTGCCGCACCAGATCCTTGCCGCCGCGGCCGCGGCCCGGGCCGACCGGCGCACCGCTGCCGCTGCCCTCGACCGCCTGGCCCTGCGCGAAGTCGAAGCCGGTCACCTTCACCTCGGTGACCTGGTGCGCCAGGTCCGCCACCACGCGGATCCTGTGCAACTGGCTGTGCATGCGCAAGGTGACCTGGTTGCGCTGCACGTCCCTGCGCGGCGCCACCTGCAGTTCGTTGCCGCTGATCTGCATGTCCGCGCCGTGGCGCGCCAGCAGGCGGCGCAGGAAGGCGAGGTCGCTCTCGTCGAACTGGACTTCCACTACGGAGGTGTCGGACAGGCCGGTCACGGTCGGCGTCAGCCCCATGCGGCCCGCCACCTCGCGCGCGATGTCGGCCACCGACTTGTTGTCGTACACCGCGGTGCGCCGCGTCATGCGCGCCTTCTGCGCCTGGTCCTCGGCCTGGACGATGAGCCGGGGCGGCCCTTCGCTGTCGAAGGCGAACTCGATGGCGCTGATGGTGCCGGAGAAGATCTCCGTCGGCGCCGCCGCCTCGCCGGCGTACACCTTCAGCGCCGCGCCCAGCTTGAGCACCCGCTCGTCCTCGAAGGCGGGGCCGACCTGGCCGTCGTCCCGGGCGGTGAAGTTGGCGAAGGCGATCTCCAGCGAGGACAGCCCGCCCTCCTGCTCGCGCATGACCATGGACTGCATCAGGCCGGCCGCCATGTCGTCGTCCTGCCCGTCGATGCGCAGCGTCGGGCGCGCCGAATAGAACGCCAGGTTGGAGAGGTTGGACTCGCCCATGGCCCTGCCTCAATCGGCCGCCAGGCGCTCGAGGCGCCAGGCTTCGCGGCTCAGGGCGGCGTGCAGCGCACGCTCGTCGACCTCGTTGCCGTCCCTGCCCTCGCCGGAGGGCGGCGCGGGGGGGCTGGAGGGCTCCCGCTGCGCCTGCACTTCGAGTTCTTCGATCACGACCGCCACGGCTTTCCCTTCCTCAATCGAACTTGATGCGGGCACCGATGCCCATGTCGGCCTTCATGCCGGACGAACTCGCGCTGACGGCCTTGCCGCCGAGGGCGAACTCGCTGCCGACCGCTACCGAAGGCGGCCGGGCCGGCGGCTGCAGCGCGGAAGCATCGAGGCGCACGCTGCCGGCCGTCCTGCTGGCGCCCAGGCCGGCGAAGGCCTGCAGGCTGGCCGCGCCGGCGGATGCGCCGACGCCGACGCCGACACCGACACCGACACCGGCGGAAGCGCCGATGCCGACACCGCCGCCGAGGCCTCCTCCGAGCCCTCCGCCCGCCGATGCGCCGGTGGAAAAACCCACGGCCGCCTTCAGCTCGATCCCGCCGGCGGCGACCGCCGCGCTGCCCGCGCCCGGATTGCGCATGCTCTCGAAGCCGTTCGCCGCCGCCAGCGCCCGCCCCGCATCGGTGTTGCCGCCCTGGGAGGCGATGCCGCTGGTACCGCGCGCGCCCACGGGCACGAGGCGCACGTCGCTGCCGGACGCGGCGGCGGCGTCGGGATGCCCGGGCGGCAGGGCCGCGAACACATCCTTCGGGTCCTGCGCCGACAGGCCGATCTTCAGCGTCGAGCGCAAGGGCACGCCCTCCGCCGAAAAGAAGTCGAGGTTCTCCTTGAAGGACTCGACGATGCCCTTGAACAGGAAGGTGCCCCAGCGGAAGCCCACCAGCGGCGGCGCCTGGTCCTTGTTGGTCGACTTGTCCCCCGGGTTGAGGAACTGCTTGATCCGGTCGGTCTCCGTGCGCACGTCGCCGCCGTCGTGCGTGCTGTCGAAGGTGAGGTCGAACTCCAGCTTGGCCGTGGTCTGGGCCACGAACTGCTTGGCGTTGGCGTCGCGCCCCTTCTTCTCCAGCGTGTTCTGCACCGAATAGGACAGGCTGGTCGGGTTGAACTGCACCAGCACCGCATCGGGGCTGTCGGCGTTCGGCTCCTGGCTGGGGTTGGCCTGGTCGACCTTGAAGAGCCTGGCCTTGTGTTCGTCCCGGATCCGCATGTCACACCGCCTCGAAGAACAGGCCTTCGTGGGCGAGGTGGATCTCCTCGATCCCGACGTCCGTCGCCCGCCCGTTGAAATCCGCCGCCTTGAACTTCACCGGCATCGCCCGCTCCAGCCGCCACTGCAGCCGCGGCGTGCCGTCGATGTCCAGCAGGGTGATGCGCACCGTCAGCCGATGGGCGAAGGCGCCATTGGCGCGCACGGCGCCGTCGCTGCCGCCGGCGCCGCTGAACAGGCCCCACCAGTTCCACAGGTCGCGCTCCCGCGTCATGCCGCGCTTGAGCACCACCGTCGCGAAGCTCACCTGCCCTGCCCGCTGGTGCGCGCCATAGTTGGCGCCGCCCTCCTTGATGGCCCGGGCCTCCATCGTGGCCTCCAGCCCCGTCACTTCGGAGAAGGCGCCGTGGCACAAGGGTTCGTCGCCGCTGGCGCCGCTGCCGCCGCCGCGCGCGGAGATCGGTTCGCGCACGAAGGCCACGTGGAAGCGGAAGCCGAACATCGGGGGGGCGAAATCGTCGTTGCTGTCAGCCATGGCCCTCTCGCTTTCAGGCGGCATTGGCGAACGCCGAGGCGGCGCCGGCATCGCGCAGGTTCAGCACCACGACGATGCGCTGGACGGGCTGCGCGGGCAGGATCTCGACCTGCGCGACCAGCCGGCCGGCATCGATGTCGTCCTGCCGCATCGTGTCGCGGCCGCAGCGCACCACGAACGGGACACCATCGGTGGACAGCGCCCCGCCCGTCACCAGCACGCGCATCAGGTCGGACAGCCGCTCGCGCACGCGTGCCCACAGCCATTCCCCATTGGGTTCGAAGCCCAGGTCGTTGCCGGCCTCGCGCGAGGCCTGGATGACCACGTTGAGCAGCCGGCGCACCGCGCCCTGGCGCGTGCGCGGGTCGGCGGAGCAGGTCACGTCGGAGAGCAGCCGCGGACCGCGCGGCGTCGGCCCCAGCAGGCACACGCGCTCGGCCAGGGTGAGCAGGCCCAGCGGCGTCCACACCGCCTGCTGCGTCGCCTGCGTCCAGGCCAGCGGCGGCTCGGCATCCTGGAAGCGGTGCAAGGCGCGGGTGGCCGCCGAACGGTAGGCGCCACGTTCCAGCGCGCTGCGCGCCAGCACGCCGGCCAGCGTGCCTTCCGGCGCTTCGGCTCCGCCCTGGGCGTCGGCGCTGTCGCCGGTGCGGATCCAGGGGTAGGCGAGTTGCAGCCGATCGCTCAGGAGCGCCGTGCCGTCGGCGGCCGGCCGGATCCAGCCGGGCGCTTCGGCCATCCACGCGATCCACTTCGCCGCCGGGGGCAGTTCGGCCGCATCCGCGAGCAGGGGCAGCGACGCGAGCAACTGCACGTCGCGGCGGTGGAAGGCGCGGCCGCCGTTCTCCAGCACGTCGAGCGCGCGCAGCTGCAGCTGCCGCCACGCCTCCAGGCCTGCCGCATCCAGCCGCGGCAGCGGCAGGCGGCGGCCGACCGGCAGGCTCGCGGGCGGGACTTCCTCCACGCACTCGACGAAGCGCTCGTCGGCCGCCACCACTTCGGCCGGCGGCACGGTGGAAGGAAGCGGCCGGGCGCAGGCATCGATCAGGTCGGGCAATACCGCGAAGCTCACGTCGTCCAGGCCGTAGACATGTTCCAGGCCCACCCAGTCCGCTGCCGACAGGGCCACGGGCTGGCCGGCGCCGAGCAGCCCCTTGAGTTCACCCTGCAGCACTCGCCGCCGGATTCCCGGCAGCTGCGGGCAGCGATCCACGTCGTCGTCGAACACCGTCGGCGCGGACGGCCCCACCCGCTCCGGGAAGCACGCGGCGAAGCGGCCGACGCGGGTGTCGAACACGTCGCTGGGGTCGCCGCTGCGGATCAAGTAGCAGCGGCGGCCGCCTTCGCCGAAGAAGGCGCGCACCGCCACGCCCAGCGGGGTGGCCAGCACCGGGTCGTCGTCGCGCACCTTGCGGTCGCGGATGCCGCGCTGGTCCCAGGCGAACAGCGCATCGAAGGTGTCGAAGCTCCCGAGCGCCACCGGCAGGTTGTGCAGCCGCTGCAGGCGCAGCCAGGCCGCGAGTTCGTCGGTGCCGAGGAAGCCGCGCGGCTGGAAGCCCCGTTCGCGCAGCTCGTCGACCAGCGCGTCCGGCACCGGCGTCAGCGTGCGGCAGGCCTTCAGCAGCTCCGCGAACACCGGTTTGCTGGTGCTGCCGCCGGTCTGCGCGGCGAGGAAGTTCGACAGCGCCGCCCTCTCCCCGGCGGTGGACGCCCGCGCCACCACCGTCTCCGCGAAACGCGCCCCCGAGGCCAGCGACACGCGCAGCTGCGCCACGGGGATGCCGCCCACGCTGTCGATGCGATGGGCCACCAGCCAGCGGGCCAGCACGTTGGGCATGGTCCGCAGCTCCGACGGTGCCCGCAGCTGGCGCCGCGCGACGGTGCCGACGAAGCAGGCGACGTCCGTGCGCAGCGGGTGGGCCGCGGTGGGCGGCGCCACCTCGAAGCTCAGGCCGGGCGGCGGGCGGAGGCTGGACATGCGGGATGGGGCGGGTGCCGCAGGCTTATTCGAGCAGGTAGCCCTCGCAGGAGAGCACCAGTTCCTCCATCGCCACGTCGCCGCCGCCCTTGGCCGCCAGCGTCGGCCCCGTGTACTTCAAGGGCACGGCGCCCTGCAGGCGCCAGGTGGCGACGGGGCCGGCATGGGCCTCGTCCTGCAGGTGGATCACCACCGTGCGCTTGGCCTTGTAGCCGTCGGTGCGCGTCTGGTTGATCCAGTCGAACAGGTCCCTGCTGCCCATGAGGCCGCGCTTGAGCGTCACGTCCCCGACCTTGTGCACGCCGGGAATCTTGCGCACGTGGTTCTCCGCATCGTTGCCGTTGCGGTACTCGGCCACCGTGGTTTCCGTGACCAGGCCGGACACGTCGGAAAAACCAGCGACCACGCCGGTGCCCAGGTCCACCTGGAAA
>NZ_DASSVG010000226.1:0-2905 GCF_035706265.1 Ramlibacter sp.
GAAGACATCGCCATCCTGACGGGCGGCAAGGTGATCTCCGAGGAAGTCGGCCTGACGCTCGAGAAGGTCACGCTGGCCGACCTGGGCCAGGCCAAGCGCATCGAAGTGGGCAAGGAAAACACCACCATCATCGATGGCGCCAGTGCCGCTGCCGACATCGAGGCGCGCGTCAAGCAGATCCGCGTCCAGATCGAGGAAGCCACCAGCGACTACGACCGTGAGAAGCTGCAGGAGCGCGTGGCCAAGCTGGCCGGCGGCGTTGCGGTGATCAAGGTCGGTGCCGCCACCGAAGTGGAAATGAAGGAGAAGAAGGCCCGCGTGGAAGACGCGCTGCACGCCACCCGCGCTGCCGTGGAAGAAGGCATCGTGGCCGGCGGCGGCGTGGCGCTGCTGCGTGCCCGCCAGGCTGCCGGCGAGATCAAGGGCGAGAACCCGGACCAGGACGCCGGCATCAAGCTGGTGCTGAAGGCCATCGAGTTCCCGCTGCGCGAGATCGTCTCCAACGCCGGCGGCGAGCCGAGCGTGGTGGTGAACGCCGTGCTGGCCGGCAAGGGCAACTACGGCTTCAACGCCGCCAACGACACCTATGGCGACATGATCGAGATGGGCATTCTCGACCCGACCAAGGTGACCCGCACGGCGCTGCAGAACGCCGCCTCCGTCGCCTCGCTGATGCTGACCACCGAAGCGATGGTCGCCGAAGCGCCGAAGGACGAAGCCCCGGCGATGCCCGGCGGCATGGGTGGCATGGGTGGCATGGGCGGCATGGACATGTAATGTCCGCCTGAGCCTCCTCACCGAAGCTCGAAACGAAAGCCGCGGCGCAAGCCGCGGCTTTTTTCGTTCCGGCGGGCCACTCCGCGACGGGTTTGAGCCGAGGACGGTCCATAATCGACTCAAGGCATGAGTCGATTAGACTCCGTATTCGACTCATGAGGCGATTTCCCCGCTGAATCGACTCATTCTCGAGCGTCTAGCCCATGGATTCTCTCCAGTACATCTGGCAGCTGCGCGGGTGGCCCGGACTCTCCTTCGACGCGGCTCACCTGGCCGCGGAGGTTGCGCTCGCCCGCAGGGCCCAAGGCCTGGTGGAGGGAAAGCTGGCAGCGCTCGGTTTCCAGGAACGGCAGGATCTCGCCGCCGAGGCGTGGGCGCAGGAAACCCTCGCCACCGCGGCCATCGAAGGCGAGAAGCTGGACCTGCTGGCGGTGCGCTCCTCCATCGCGCAGCGCCTGGGTGCCGCGGCCTTCAAGGGCCCCGCCGCACCCCGCCACGTCGACGGCCTCCTGGACATCATGGACGACGCCGTCGTGAAGGCCAACGAGCCGCTCACCCACGAACGGCTGCAAGCCTGGCAGGCCGCGCTCTTTCCCACCGGCTTCTCCGGGATGCGCCTCGTCACCACCGGCGCCTATCGCACGCAGGCCATGCAAATCGTGAGCGGCCCGATGGGCAGGGAGACGGTGCACTACGAGGCGCCGGCTGCAGGGCAGGTGCCGGCACAGATGCAGAATTTCCTCGACTGGTTCAACGCCGGCCACGAGGACAGCCTGGTGAAGGCGGCGCTGGCCCACCTCTGGTTCGAGACCATCCACCCCTTCGACGACGGCAACGGCCGGGTCGGGCGCAACATCGTGGATCTGTGCCTCGCGCGCGATGCCGGGGAGACATCCCGGCTGGTGCGCGTCTCGCAGCGCCTGCTCGAGCAGCGCGAGGCCTACTACAACGAGTTGGGCCGCGCCCAGCATGGCGGCCTCGACGTGACGCCCTGGATGCTGTGGTTCGTGCGGCAGGTGCGCATCGCCTGGGAGGCCGCCAGTGCGGTGGCGGACACCTCGCTCGAAAAGGCCAGGTTCCGGGCGACGCATGCCGGCGCGCCGCTCAACGCCCGCCAGAGGAAGGCGGTCAACGCCCTGCTGGACCAAGGGCCGGGCGGCTTCGAGGGCGGGATGAGCACCCGCAAGTACGTGAGCCTCACCGGCACTTCCCGGCCCACCGCGTCGCGGGAACTCATCGAGCTCCATGCGCTAGGCGTGCTGAAGCAGTCGGGCGCCGGGCGATCCACGCGCTACTACGTCAACCTGCCAGGGTGGTTCCCGAAGCAGGAGTGAGCGGTTCGCCTGGGTCCCTCTTGCATGCCGAGCGGGGGGGCGGATGCGGAGCAACGCCTTCGCGCCCGCGGCTAAACGCCTCCTCCCTCCGGCGGATGTACTCTCCAAGGACGCACCATGGACCATCACCAAGACCTCGACCGTCTTCTCGCCGAAGGCATGGCCGCCAGCCGGGAGGGGCTGCGCGATTCCGCCCTGGCCCTGTTCCGGCGCGCCAGCGAGGCCGATCCCGCCTCGGCGCTGCCGCATTTCCTGCTGGCCTCGGAGCAGGCCAGCGCGGGCGACTTCGCCGAGGCCGAGCTCTCGTTCGCCAACGCCCTGCTGCTCGCGCCCGATTTCACGCTCGCGCGTTATCAGCTCGGCCTGCTGCAATTCAGCTCCAGTCGGGCGCCGGTGGCGCTGCTGACTTGGCAGCCGCTGTTCAACCTGCCCGAGCAGGACGCGCTGCTGCACTTCGTGCGCGGCTTCGCGGCCCTGGCGCAGAACGCCTTCAGCGAGTCGCTGGCCCACTTCCGGCAGGGCCTGCAGTGCCAGCCGGCCAATCCGGCCCTGTGCAGCGACATCCTGCAGGTGGTGGAGGCCGTGCAGCGGCTGGAAAGCGGCGCCACGCCGGCGGAGGAGGAGGCGGGCACCGCCCACGTGCTGCTGTCGGCCTACTCGCGCGGCCTGCACTGAGCATGATGCCGATCGATCCGGGCCAGCGCGTCGCCGCCGGCATGTCCATGCAACTTGCCGGCCGGCGTGAGCGCGCGGCGGCCCGGGCCGGGGCGGCCACGCGCAGCGAGGCGGCCGCG
>NZ_DASSVG010000227.1:0-2458 GCF_035706265.1 Ramlibacter sp.
GCCTTGCAGCGCCTGGCGGGCCTGGCCGCGATGGCGCCCGTGCGAGCGGTACAGGTGCTCGGCGCGGAGGACCGGCCGGGCGCCGCCGAATGGATCCGCGACCCCAAGGACCACCTGCAGGGCGCCTGCCACGTGTTCGGCCACGCCTGGGCGCTGCTGCGGCCGGACAGCTACGTGGCCGCCACGGGCGAGAGCGTCGATGCGACGCTGGTGCATGCCGTGGGCAAGGCGCTGGGCACGGCGCTGGAGGAGGAAACCGCATGAGGACGCAGCTCAATTTCCAGGACGCCGACGCCTTCTACGAGCAGCTGCTGGACGCCCACGAGGACCTGAGCGCCGAGGAATCCGCCAAGCTCAACGCGCGGCTGATCCTGATCCTGGCGAACCAGGTGGGGGATGCGAAGGTGTTGAAGGAGTGCGTGGAAGCGGCGAAGGCATTTCCCGCCTGATCCGTGGAACATGACGGGGACTCTTAAAATCCCCCGGTGAGCACCGAACAACCCGGCCTGAACAGCCTCTCCAAGTCCTTCGAGCCCGCCGCCATCGAGGCCCGCTGGGGCCCGCTGTGGGAACAGCGCGGCTACGCCCGGGCAGGCTATCGCGGCAGCGGCGCGCCCCAGGAAGGCGCGCCTTCCTTCGCCATCCAGCTGCCGCCCCCGAACGTGACCGGCACCCTGCACATGGGGCACGCGTTCAACCAGACCATCATGGACAGCCTGGCGCGCTACCACCGCATGCGCGGCTTCAACACGCTGTGGGTGCCCGGCACGGACCACGCCGGCATCGCCACCCAGATCGTGGTGGAGCGCCAGCTGCAGGAGCAGGGCCTGAGCCGGCACGACCTCGGCCGCCCCGCCTTCGTGCAGAAGGTCTGGGAATGGAAGGAGCGCTCGGGCAACACCATCACCACGCAGATGCGCCGCATGGGCGACAGCGTGGACTGGTCGCACGAGTACTTCACGATGGACGAGAAGCTCTCGAAGGTCGTCACCGACACCTTCGTGCAGCTTTACGAGCAGGGCCTGATCTACCGCGGCAAGCGGCTGGTGAACTGGGACCCCGAGCTCAAGACCGCCGTGTCCGACCTGGAAGTGGAGAGCGAGGAGGAAGAAGGCTTCCTCTGGCACATCCGCTACGAGCTGTCCGACGGCTCCGGCCACCTGACCGTGGCCACCACCCGCCCCGAGACCATGCTGGGCGACGTGGCCGTGATGGTCCACCCCGAAGACGAGCGCTACCGGCACCTGGTCGGCAAGACGGTGCGGCTGCCGCTGTGCAACCGCGAGATCCCGGTGATCGCCGACGACTACGTCGACCGCGAGTTCGGCACTGGCGTGGTGAAGGTCACGCCCGCCCACGATCCCAACGACTACCTGGTGGGCCAGCGCCACCAGCTGCCGCTGATCGGCGTGCTGACGCTGGACGCCAGGATCAACGACAACGCGCCGGCCGCCTACCGCGGCATGGACCGCTTCGCGGCCCGCAAGCAGGTGGTGGCCGACCTGGAGGCCCAGGGCCTGCTGGCGGAGACGAAGAAGCACAAGCTGATGGTGCCGCGCTGCGCCCGCACCGGCCAGATCGTGGAGCCGATGCTCACCGACCAGTGGTTCGTCGCGATGACCAAGGTGAGCGACCAGGATCCCACCGGCAAGTCGATCGCGCAGAAGGCCATCGACGCCGTGCAGAGCGGCGCCGTGCGCTTCGTGCCGGAAAACTGGGTCAATACCTACAACCAGTGGATGAACAACATCCAGGACTGGTGCATCTCGCGCCAGCTCTGGTGGGGCCACCAGATCCCCGCCTGGTACGACGAGGACGGGAAGGTCTACGTCGGCCGGTCCGAAGCCGAGATCCGGGAAAAGAACAAGATCACTTCGGCATTGCGCCGGGATCCCGACGTCCTCGACACCTGGTTCTCGTCCGCCCTCGTGCCCTTCTCGTCGCTCGGCTGGCCGGAAAAGACGAAGGACCTCGCGACGTTCCTTCCCTCCTCGGTGCTGGTGACCGGCTTCGACATCATCTTCTTCTGGGTCGCCCGGATGGTGATGATGACCCTGCACTTCACGGGCAAGGTGCCCTTCCGGCACGTGTACATCAACGCCATCGTGCGCGACGCCGAGGGCGAGAAGATGTCGAAGTCGAAGGGCAACACCCTCGACCCGCTGGACCTGATCGATGGAATTTCCCATCCCGAATTGCTCAGGAAATCGACCATCGGGCTGCTGCGCGCCGAGCACAAGGCGAAGATCGAGTCGTACGTGAAGTCGCACTTCCCGAAGGGCATCCCGGCCTTCGGCGCCGACGCGCTGCGCTTCACCTTCGCCTCGCTCGCCAGCTTCTCGCGCACGCTCAACTTCGACCTCGGCCGCTGCGAGGGCTACCGCAACTTCTGCAACAAGCTCTGGAACGCCACGCGCTTCGTGCTGATGAACGTCGAGGGCAAGGACCTCGGCGAGCC
>NZ_DASSVG010000228.1:0-15642 GCF_035706265.1 Ramlibacter sp.
GGCGATCGCGCCGGGGAAGAACAGCAGGAACCACAGCGGCCCGGTCAGCACCAGCCACAGCAGCGTCCACCAGAAGGTGCGGATCATGTAGCCGTGGTGCTCGGCGTACAGGCGGTCGGTTTCGTCCGAGCGCTTGACGTAATTGATGATCAGGGCGATCACCGACAGCGACCAGAGCGTGAACGGCGCCACCGTGTGCAGCCCGTACAGCACGTGCATCGTGGAGCGGTCGGAACGCTTGTCTTCCATCGTGACGAAATCCGTCTCGGCCATCGCTGCTCCTTCTCCTTCTTATTCGCCGCCCGGACCCGGGCGTGCACTGCGCTGCGCCTTTTCCTCCAGGCCGCTCAGGCCCTCGCGGCGGCGCAGTTCGGCCACCACGTCGGCGGGGCCGAGCCCGTAGTGCGCCAGCGCGATCATGGAATGGAACCAGAGGTCGGCCACCTCGCCGACCAGCTTCGCCCGGTCGCCGCCGTGCTCGGCGTCCTTGGCCGCCATCACGACCTCGGTGGCCTCCTCGCCGATCTTCTTGAGGAAGGCGTCGGGGCCCTTGTGCAGCAGTTTCGCGACGTAGCTGGCGGCGGGGTCGCCCCCGCGGGCCGGCTTGCGGCTTTCGATGACTTCGGCCAGGCGGGCCAGGGTGTCGACGTCGCTCATGCTCAGGAGGTGTAGATGGTGGACGGGTCTTTCAAGACCGGCTCCACCGTTTGCCAGGCGCCGTCGCGCCAGACCCGGAAGAAGCAGCTGTGGCGGCCGGTGTGGCAGGCGATGGAGGGATCGTGCCCGAGCTGGGTGACCTTCAGCAGCAGCACGTCGTTGTCACAGTCCATGCGGATCTCGTGCACCTGCTGCACGTGGCCGGACTCCTCGCCCTTGAACCAGAGCTTGCCGCGCGAGCGGCTGAAGTACACGGCGCGCCCGAGTTCGGCCGTCTTCTGCAGCGCCGCCCGGTCCATCCAGGCGAACATCAGCACGTCGCCGCTGGACGCCTCCTGCGCGATGACGGGGACGAGCCCCTGCGCGTCCCATTTGACCTCGTCGAGCCAGTTCATGGGGGTATTGTCCCCCATCCTCCAGGGCGCTACAGCCGCACCGGAATGCCGCGTTCGGCCATCCGCGCCTTCGCCTGCGCCACGGTGTATTCGCCGTAGTGGAAGATGCTGGCGGCCAGCACCGCGTCGGCGCCGCCTTGCTGCACGCCGTCGGCCAGGTGGTCCAGGTTGCCGACGCCGCCGGAGGCGATCACCGGCACCGGCACCGCATCGGCCACGGCGCGCGTGAGTTCCAGGTCGAAGCCGGACTTGGTGCCGTCGCGGTCCATGCTGGTCAGCAGGATCTCGCCGGCGCCGCGGCGGGCCATCTCGGTGGCCCAGGCCACGGCATCCAGGCCCGTGTTGCGGCGACCGCCGTGGCTGTACACGTCCCAGCCGGGGCCGCGGCTGGCCGCGTCCTCGGGGTTGCGGCGCTTGGCGTCGATGGCCACCACGATGCACTGGGCGCCGTACCTGGCGGAGGCCGCGTCGATCACGTCCGGGTTGGCGATGGCGGCCGAATTGAAGCTGGTCTTGTCGGCCCCGGCGTTGAGCAGCCGCCGCACGTCTTCCACCGTGCGCACGCCGCCGCCCACCGTGAGCGGGATGAACACCTGCGAGGCCACCGCCTCGATGATGTGCAGGATCAGGTCGCGGCCGTCGCTGGTGGCCGTGATGTCCAGGAAGGTCAGTTCGTCGGCGCCCTGCTCGTTGTAGCGGGCGGCGATCTCCACCGGGTCGCCGGCGTCGCGCAGCTCGACGAAGTTGACGCCCTTGACGACCCGCCCGCCGGTCACGTCGAGGCAGGGGATGATGCGTTTGGCGAGCACTTCAGGTCTGGCCGTTCAGTTCGTCCGCCCGGGCTTGGGCCTGGGCGAAATCGAGGTCGCCGGAATAGATCGCCCGGCCGCAGATCACGCCTTCGATGCCCTCGTCCTCCACCGCGCACAGCTGCTCGATGTCCGCCAGCGAGGACAGGCCGCCGGAGGCGATCACGGGGATGGACAGCGACTGCGCCAGCTTCACCGTGGCGTCGACGTTGATGCCGGTGAGCATCCCGTCGCGGCCGATGTCGGTGTAGATGATCGATTCGACGCCCCAGTCCTCGAACTTCTTCGCCAGGTCCACCACCTCGTGGCCGGTGAGCTTGCTCCAGCCGTCGGTGGCGACCTTGCCGTCCTTGGCGTCCAGGCCCACGATGATGTGGCCGCCGAAGGCGGTGCACGCATCCTTCAGGAAGCCGGGGTTCTTGACGGCGGCGGTGCCGATGATCACGTAGCGCAGGCCGCCGTCGATGTATTTCTCGATCGTGTCGAGGTCGCGGATGCCGCCCCCGAGCTGCACCGGGATCTCGTCGCCCACGGCCTTGAGGATGGAACGCACCGCAGAAAAGTTCTGCGGCTTGCCGGCAAAGGCGCCGTTCAGGTCCACCAGGTGCAGGCGGCGGGCGCCGCGCTCCAGCCAGGTGCGCGCCATGGCGGCGGGGTCCTCGCTGAAGGTGGTCGCCTGGTCCATGTCGCCTTGTTTCAGGCGTACGCAGTGGCCGTCTTTCAGGTCAATCGCGGGGATCAGCAGCATGGGAAAAAATTGGAAAACGGCCGCCGGCGGCGCGCCGCGACCCGGTTCGATCAGGGATTCCAGTGCAGGAAGTTGCGATAGAGCGTCAGGCCCTGGTCGGCGCTTTTCTCGGGGTGGAACTGGGTCGCAAAAATATTATCGCGGGCCACCGCACAGGTAAAGCGAACGCCATACTCGGATTCCCCAACGCTGTGGTCGGGGTCCGACGGCCTGGCGTAGTACGAATGCACGAAATAGAAGAAGCTGCCATCCGGCACCTCGGCCCACAGCGGGTGGCGCCGGGCCTGGTGGACGCGGTTCCAGCCCATTTGCGGCACCTTGTAGCGGCTGCCATCGGGCTGCCGCTGGCCCTCGAGGCGGAAGCGCACCACCTCGCCGTGGATCAGGCCGAGGCCGTCAGTGGGCCCTTCCTCGCTGCGATCGAGCAGCATCTGCATGCCGACGCAGACGCCGAACAGCGGCTTGCTGGCGGCGGCCTCCAGCACCGGCTCCAGCAGGCCCGACTCGCGCAGCTCGCGCATGCAATCGGGCATGGCGCCCTGCCCCGGCAGCACCACCCGTTCGGCGGCGCGCACCTCTTCGGGGCGCGAGGTGACCACGGCCGTGAGGCCGCTGCCCTGGGCCACGTGCAGGACGGCCTGCGAGACGGAGCGCAGGTTGCCCATGCCGTAGTCGACGACCGCGACGGTCCGCATTGTCAGAGGCTGCCCTTGGTGGAGGGGATGGTGCCGGCCGCGCGCGGATCGAGCTCCAGGGCGCTGCGCAGGGCGCGGGCGAAGGCCTTGAACACCGTCTCGCACTGGTGGTGTGCGTTCTCGCCGCGCAGGTTGTCGATGTGCAGCGTCACGAAGGCGTGGTTGGCGAAGCCCTGGAAGAATTCGTGCGCGAGCTGGGTGTCGAAGGTGCCGATCATGCCGCTCTTGAAGGGCACGTTCATCACCAGGCCGGGCCGGCCCGAGAAGTCGATCACCACCCGCGACAGCGCCTCGTCCAGCGGCACGTAGGCGTGGCCGTAGCGGCGGATGCCCTTCTTGTCGCCCACGGCCTTGTAGACCGCCTGCCCCAGCGTGATGCCCACGTCTTCCACCGTGTGGTGGCCGTCGATGTGCAGGTCGCCCTGGGCCTCGATCTCCAGGTCGATCAGGCCGTGGCGGGCGATCTGGTCCAGCATGTGGTCGAAAAAGCCGATGCCGGTGGACAGCTTCGCCTGGCCGGTGCCATCGAGGTCGAGCCGGACGGCGATCTGCGTTTCCGCCGTATTGCGAGTGACTTCAGCGGTTCTCATAAGGTGGACTGCAGGGCGGCGAGCATCTGCGTGTTCTCTTCGGCCGTGCCGACGGTCAGGCGCAGGCAGCCGGCCAGCAAGGGATGCATTCTAGAGACGTTCTTGACGAGGATCCCGCGCGCCTTCATGCCCTCGAAGCTGGCGGCCGGATCGGGCACGCGCACGAGGATCATGTTGGCGTCGCTGGGCCAGGTCTTCAGGCCCATGGCCTTCAGCGCCTGCTGCAGGCGTTCGCGTTCGCGCTTCAGGTCGGCCGCCTGGGCGGCGAACACGTCCTCGTGCTCCAGCGCGAACAGGGCCGCTTCGGCGTTCAGCACGCTCACGTTGTAGGGCGGGCGCACCTTGTCGATCTGCGCCACCAGTTCCTTGCGGCCCATCATGTAGCCGATGCGCACGCCCGCCAGGCCGAACTTGCTGAGGGTGCGCATCAGCAGCACGTGCTCGTGCTGCTCCAGCCGATCGAGGTAGCTGCGGCTGGAGAAAGGCTGGTAGGCCTCGTCGATCACCACCAGGCCGGGCGCCGCCTCGACGATCCTGTCGATCGTGGCGTCGCTCCACAGGTTGGCCGTGGGATTGTTCGGGTAGGCGAGGTAGACGATCGCCGGCTGGTGCTGGGCGATCGCCTCCAGCATCGCCGGCTCGTCGAGCTCGAATTCCGGCGTGAGGTCCACGCCCACGAACTTCAGGCCCTGCAGCTGCGCGCTCATCGCGTACATCACGAAGCCGGGTTGCGGCGCCAGGATGGTGGCGCCGGGCACGTCGCAGGCCAGGGCCAGCAGCGAGATCAGTTCGTCGGAGCCGTTGCCCAGCATCAGGTCGCAGCCGGCGGGCACCTGGGCGTGGCGGGCGAGCGCCCGCTTCAGGTCCTCGATGCGTTCGCCGGGATAGCGGTTCAGGGCGATGGCGGCGAGCCGCTCGCCGAGTTCCTTCTGCAGCGGCGCGGGCAGCCGGTGCGGGTTCTCCATCGCATCCAGCTTCACCATGCCCCGGGAGTCCTGGATGGCATAGGCGTGCATGCCCTGCACGTCCTGGCGGATGCGGGTTGCGATGAGTTTTTGGAGGGGGGCGGTCATGGAGGAAAAGTCAGGAACTCCCGGACGCAAAGGACGCGAAGGTTCCGCGAAGGACGCAAAAGAAACCCAATTATGGAGTTCCT
Source organism: Ramlibacter sp. (assembly GCF_035706265.1). Taxonomy (GTDB): domain Bacteria; phylum Pseudomonadota; class Gammaproteobacteria; order Burkholderiales; family Burkholderiaceae_C; genus Ramlibacter. Next base: position 5,051 of record NZ_DASSVG010000228.1, read on the forward strand.
TCCTTTTTGCGTCCTTTGCGTGCCTTTGCGTCCTTTGCGTCCGGCTGTTGCAATTCAGCGCTTCAGCCGCAGCTCCGCCGCGCGGGCGTGGGCCTGCAGGCCTTCGCCGTAGGCGAGTTCGGCGGCGATGGTGCCCAGGGTCTGGGCGCCGGCTTCGCTCACCTCGATCAGGCTGCTGCGCTTCTGGAAGTCGTACACCCCCAGCGGGCTGGAGAAGCGCGCCGTGGTGGACGTGGGCAGCACGTGGTTGGGGCCGGCGCAGTAGTCGCCCAGCGACTCGCTGGTGTACGCGCCGAGGAAGATCGCGCCGGCGTGCCGCAGCAGCGGCTCCCAGCGGTGCGGGTCGCGGCTGGCGATCTCCAGGTGCTCGGGCGCGATGCGGTTGCTGATCTCGCAGGCCTCTTCCATGCTGCGGGTGTGGATCAGCGCGCCGCGGCCGGACAGCGAGCTGGCGATGATCTCCGCGCGGGGCATCTCGGGCAGCATGCGGTCGATCGCGGCCTGCACCTGGCCGATGTAGGCCTCGTCGGGGCACAGCAGGATGCTCTGCGCCAGCTCGTCGTGCTCGGCCTGCGAGAACAGGTCCATGGCCACCCAGTCGGCCGGCGTGCTGCCGTCGGCCAGCACCAGGATCTCGCTCGGGCCGGCGATCATGTCGATGCCGACCTGGCCGAACACGCGCCGCTTGGCGCTGGCCACGTAGGCGTTGCCGGGGCCGGTGATCTTGTCCACCCGCGGGACGCTCGCGGTGCCGTAGGCCAGCGCGCCCACGGCCTGGGCGCCGCCGATGGCGAACACGCGCGTCACGCCGGCCACGTGGGCCGCGGCCAGCACCAGCGGATTGCGCTCGCCGCGCGGCGTGGGCACCACCATGACGATCTCGCCGACGCCGGCCACGTGGGCCGGGATGGCGTTCATCAGCACCGAGGACGGATAGGCCGCCTTGCCGCCCGGCACGTAGATGCCGACGCGGTCCAGCGGCGTGACCTTCTGCCCCAGCAGGCTGCCGTCGGCATCGCGGTAGCTCCAGCTCTCGCCGCAGGCCTTCTTCTGCTGCTCGTGGTAGGCGCGCACACGGCGCGCGGCCGCCTCCAGCGCCTCGCGCTGCTTCGCCGGCAGGCCGTCGAAGGCGGCCTGCAGCTCGGAGGCCTGCAGCACCAGTTCCTGCAGCGAGCTCGCCTGCATGCCGTCGAAGCGGTTGGTGTACTCCAGCACCGCCGCGTCGCCACGCTGCTGCACGTCGGCCAGGATCTTCGCCACCGCCTGCTCGATGCCGGCGTCGGTATCGGCCGACCAGTGCAGGCGCGCCTGGAAGGCGGCGTCGAAGCCGGCGTCGCGGGTGGAAAGGCGCAGGGGGCGGGCAGCGGGACTCATGTCGGGGCAGGCGCCAGGGGCGCTTCGGGGTGGGTCAATTCCGGGCGGCGACGGTGCGGGCGAACACGTCGATCAGGTGGCGGATCGGCTCCTGCTTCAGCTTGAGCGCGGCCTGGTTGACGACCAGGCGCGAGCTGATGTCCATGATGCGCTCGACCTCGACCAGGTTGTTGGCCTTCAGGGTGCCGCCCGTGGACACCAGGTCCACGATGGCGTCGGCCAGGCCGGTCAGCGGCGCGAGCTCCATGGAGCCATAGAGCTTGATCAGGTCCACGTGCACGCCCTTGGCGGCGAAGAAGTCGCGCGCGATGCTGGTGTACTTGGTGGCGACCTTCAGCCGCGCCCCCTGGCGCACCGCGGAGGCATAGTCGAAATCGGACCGCACCGCCACGCTCACCCGGCACTTCGCGATCTGCAGGTCCAGCGGCTGGTACAGGCCCGCGGCGCTTGCGCCGCCTCCCCAGGTCGCGCCATGCTCGATCAGCGTGTCCAGTCCGGTCACGCCGAGGTCGGCGCCGCCGTACTGCACGTAGGTCGGCACGTCGGTCGCCCGCACCAGCACCACCCGCAGGTCGGGGTTGGTCGTGCCGATGATCAGCTTGCGCGATTTCTCGGGATCTTCCAGCACCTCGATCCCGGCCGCCGCCAGCAGCGGCAGGGTCTCGTCGAAGATGCGGCCCTTGGACAGGGCGAGGGTCAGGGAGGGGCGCACCCCTTGGTTCATTTCACTCTTTCGATGTCGGCGCCCAGCGCGCGCAGCTTCATTTCCATCTGCTCGTAGCCGCGGTCCAGGTGGTAGATGCGGTCGACCAGCGTCTCGCCGTCGGCCACCAGGCCGGCGATCACGAGCGAGGCGGAGGCGCGCAGGTCGGTGGCCATCACCGCCGCGCCGGAGAGCCTCTCCACGCCGTGCGTGACGGCGACCTTGCCGTCGACGTCGATGTGCGCGCCCATGCGCATCAGCTCGCTGACGTGCATGAAGCGGTTCTCGAAGATCGTCTCGGTGATCTTGGCGTCGCCCTCCGCGATGCAATTCAGTGCCATGAACTGCGCCTGCATGTCGGTGGGGAAGCCCGGGTATTCGGTGGTCTTGAAGCTCTGGGCTTCCAGGCGGCCGGCCGACTTGACGCGGATGCCGTCCTTGAGCGGCTCGACCTCGGCGCCGGCGGCGCACAGCAGGTCGATCACGGCGCCCAGGTGGTCGGCCCGGCCGTCCTTCAGCAGCACGTCGCCGCCCGCGGCAGCCACGGCGCACAGGAAGGTGCCGCATTCGATGCGGTCCGCCACCACCTTGTGGGTGGCGCCGTGCAGCTTCTCGACGCCGACGATGCGGATGCGGCCGGTGCCGTGGCCCTCGACCTTGGCGCCCATGGCGTTGAGCATGTCGCCCAGGTCGGTGATCTCCGGCTCCTGCGCCGGGTTCTCGAGGATGGTCTCGCCCTCGGCCAGCGCCGCCGCCATCATGAAGTTCTCGGTGCCCGTCACCGTGATCATGTCGGTGCGGATGTGCGCGCCCTTCAGCCGCTCCTGCCCCTTGGGCAGCTTGGCGATCATGTAGCCGTGCTCGATCACGATCTCGGCGCCCATCTTCTGCAGGCCCTTGATGTGCTGGTCCACCGGGCGGGCACCGATCGCGCAGCCGCCGGGCAGCGACACGGTGGCCTCGCCGAAGCGCGCGAGCAGCGGTCCGAGCGCCAGTACCGAGGCGCGCATGGTCTTCACCATCTCGTAGGGCGCCTCGGGGAAGTGCAGGTCCTTCGAGTCGATGACGACGGTGCCGTCGTTGCTGAACTCCGCCTTCGCTCCCATGTTGCGGATGAGCTTGAGCATCGTGGCCACGTCCTGCAACCGCGGGATGTTCTGCAGCGTGACGGGTTCGGCCGTAAGCAGCGCGGCACACAACTCGGGCAGCGCCGCGTTCTTGGCGCCGGAGATGCGGATCTCGCCGTGCAGCGGCTTGCCGCCGCGAATCAGGAGCTTGTCCATGGAACTTCAGGGTTGCTGGAGGGCCGCCCATTCCTCGGGCGTGAAAGTCTGCATCGACAAGGCGTGCACCTCGTCGCTGTGCATTCTCGCACCAAGGGTGCCGTAGACCTTCTGGTGGCGCTGGATTCGACGCAAACCGGCGAACTCGGCCGACACGATCACCGCGGACCAGTGGCGGCCGTCGCCGTCCACCTCGATGTGGTCGCATTGCAGGCTGGTGGCGATCAGGGAGCGCAGTTCGTCGGCGGTCATGAGGATCTCTTTCGGGGAAGGTGTCAGCCGCGGATCTTGTAGCCGATGCGCAGCAGGTGGAGGGCGATCGCGCTCACGGCCAGCATCGCGCTGCCGACGATGCCCAGGCTGAGCCAGGGCGAGACGTCGCTCACGCCGAAGAAGCCGTAGCGGAAGCCGTCGATCATGTAGAAGAAGGGGTTGAGGTGGCTCACGCCCTGCCAGAAATCGGGCAGCGAGTGGATCGAATAGAACACGCCCGAGAGGAAGGTCATCGGCACGATGATGAAGTTCTGGAACGCCGCCATCTGGTCGAACTTCTCGGCCCACAGGCCGGCGATCAGGCCCAGCGCGCCCAGCATGCCGGCGCCGAGGACGGCGAACACCAGGATCCACAGCGGCGACTGGAAGCTCACGTGGGTGAAGCCCACGGTGACGAGGAAGACGCCCAGGCCCACGCACAGGCCGCGCGCGACCGAGGAGCCGACGTAGGCCACGAACCAGCTCCAGTGCGACAGCGGCGTGAGCAGCACGAACACGAGGTTGCCCATGATCTTGCTCTGGATCAGGGACGAGGAGCTGTTGGCGAAGGCGTTCTGCAGCACGCTCATCATCACCAGCCCCGGCACCAGGAAAGAGGTGTAGCTGATCGTGTCGTAGACCTTCACCCGGTCGGACAGCACGTGGCCGAAGATCAGCAGGTACAGCAAGGCCGTGAGCACCGGCGCCGCCACGGTCTGGAAGCCCACCTTCCAGAAGCGCAGCACTTCCTTGTAAAGCAGCGTCTGCCAGCCGGTCATAGGCGGCTGTCCTCCGCCAGGCCCGCGGCCTCGCGCTCGGCGGCGGTGGCCGGCTCGGCCGGCGCCGGCGGCGGCAGCGCCCGCCCCTCGGCCGACATCACGTCCAGGAACACGTCCTCCAGGTCCGCCTTGCGGATCTCGACGTCCTCCACCCGCACGCCGGCCTGGCGGATCACCGCCAGGTGCTGTTCGATCTCGTGGGCGTCGTGGGCGGGCAGCTGCACGATGCGGCCGGTGACGCGCGCCTTGCCTTCGAACTCGCGCGGCAGCGCACCGTCGATCTTGAAGCGCAGCACGTTGCTGGAGGCGGCCTGCAGCAGCTCGCTGGTGCGCTCCAGCGCCACCAGCCGGCCGGTCTTGAGCATGGCGATGCGGCTGCACAGGGCCTCCGCCTCCTCCAGGTAGTGCGTCGTCAGCAGCACGGTGTGGCCTTCGCGATTGAGCTTGGCGATGAACTGCCACAGCGTCTGGCGCAGCTCCACGTCGACACCGGCGGTCGGCTCGTCCAGCACGATCACCGGCGGCCGGTGCACCAGCGCCTGCGCCACCAGCACGCGCCGCTTCATGCCGCCCGAGAGCTGGCGCATGTTGGCGCCGGCCTTGTCGGCCAGCCCGAGGTGGTGCAGCAGTTCGTCGATCCAGGCGTCGTTGTCCTTCACGCCGAAATAGCCGGACTGGATGCGCAGCGCCTCGCGCACGCTGAAGAAGGGATCGAAGACGAGCTCCTGCGGCACCACGCCGAGCAGGCGGCGTGCCAGCGCGTACTCCTGCTGCACGTCGTGGCCGTGCACCAGCACGCGGCCGGCGCTCGCGCGTACCAGGCCTGCCAGGATGCTGATCAGGGTCGTCTTGCCGGCGCCGTTGGGGCCCAGGAGGCCGAAGAACTCGCCCTCCTCGATGTCGAAGCTGACGCCGTCCAGGGCCTGGAAGCTGCCGCGGGCAGTGGCATAGGTCTTGGAGACGGACTGGAAGGAAACGGCGGCCATGGGGAACCCGCCATTTTACGGCCGGGCCCCAGGTCGCCGCCGTGCAGGGCTATGGCGCGACGGGCAGCAGCTCGCCCACGCCGTACAGCGTGGCCAGGGCCCGCAGGCGCGGATGGAGCTTGCTCACGGCGAAGCTCTTGCCCTGCGCCAGCGCCTCGCGCCGGCACTCCAGCAGCACCGCGAGCGCCGAGGAATCGAACACCTTCAGCGCGGAGGCGTCGGCGACGGCCTCGCGCGCCGGATCCGACCGCAGGGCCTGCGCCAGCATGCGGCAGCAGGCCGTGGCGGTGCCGTGGGTCAGTTGCTCGGGCAGGACCAGCACGCTCAGCCCTTGCGGCCGCCGGCGGCGTTGGCGCGGTTGCGCTCGGCCAGCGAGGCGATCAGGCCATCCACGCCCTTGGCGTTGATCTCCTGCGCGAACTGGCTGCGGTAGGTCTCGACCAGCCACACGCCCAGCACGTTCAGGTTGTAGATCTTCCAGCCGTCGGCGGCTTTCTGCAGCCGGTATTCGAGCTGGATCGGATCGCCGCGGCCGCGGATTTCGCTGCGCACCACCACCTCGGTGTCGGTGGGTTGCGCGCGCAGCGGCTTGACCGAGATCGACTCGTCGGACACCTGCGACAGCGCGCCCGAATAGGTGCGCACCAGCAGCAGCTTGAATTCGTCCTGCAGGCGCGCGCGCTGCTCCGGCGTGGCCTGGCGCCAGGCCGGGCCGACGGCGGAAGCGGTCATGCGCTGGAAGTTCACGTGCGGCATGATCTTGCTGTCGACCACGGCCATGATCTTGTTGATGTCGCCCGCCTGCACGCTCTTGTCGGTGCGGATGATGGTCAGCACCTCGTCGGAGAGGCGCTTGATCATGGCATCGGGGGCTTCGTCGGCCGCCTGCGCCGCCGGCAAGGCGCCGGCCAGGGCGGCGGCGGCGAACAGCGAAGCCGCCACGCGGAAGAGGGAACGTCGAATCATTTCAATCCTTTCTTGCTTGCCGTGCCCGTGGCCGGCCCCTGTTGGAACACGGCCGCAGGAGCGGGTTTCAGCCGCGATTGGCAAACTCGCAACAGCCTGCAACCCATCAGCGGGCGGGGGCGCTGGCCGGCGGGCGGGCCGGAGCGGCCTCGGCAGGCTCCTCCAGCGACTCGTCGGGCAGGCCGGGGGGCGGCGCCTCGCGATTGTCCTCGCGATCGAAGATCTGCGCGCGGCGCCGCTGCAGGTAGGCGTCGCGCGTGAAGGAGTACTTGTCGAGCGCGGCCTCCTCCAGCACGTTGCCCACGCGCAGCAGGTTGGATCGCCGGTCCACCGCGTTCAGCACGTAGGTGAAGTCGCGCACGCCGGTGTTCTCGATCAGGCCGATGAGGTCATAGCGGCGCTCGACCGGCAGCGCCATTGTGTCGCGCAGGGTCGAGGGGCCCAGGAAGGGCAGCATCACGAAGGGACCGGCGGGCACGCCCCAGCGTCCCAGGGTCTGGCCGAAGTCTTCCTTGTGGCGCTCGATGTTGAACTCGCTCGCGACGTCGAAGATGCCGAACACGCCGAACATCGTGTTGAGCTGGAAGCGCGCCAGGCTCTCCTCGAATTCGGGCAGCCGCCATTGCAGCAGGTTGTTCACCGCCGACCAGGCATCGCCGACGTTGCCGAAGAAGTTCGCCACGCCGGTGCGCATCAGCGGCGGCACCTTGTCGCGGTACCAGGTGGCCGCGGGCTTCAGCAGGACCCGGTCGAGGCCCTCGTTGAAGTTGTAGGCGTGACGGTTGAAGGGCTCCCACGGATCGCGGGGATTGCGGGCTTCGCCCGTGGTCGCGCAGCCGCCCAGCGCCAGCAGGGCGGCGAGGAGACCGCCCACGGCCAGGCGTTCCAGTTTCATTTCTTCGTCGTTCCTGTACTCGGGCCTTCCGCCGCCTTGTTGTAGAGGAATTGACCGATCAGGTTCTCCAGTACGACCGCGGACTGCGTAGTGCCAATGGTATCGCCGGCCGCCAGCACGCTCTCGTCGGCCCCGGCTTCGATCCCCACATATTGCTCACCCAGGAGGCCGCTGGTGAGGATCTTCAGCGAGCTGTCCTTGGGGAATTTGTAGCGGGTTTCCATGGCCAGGATGACCCGGGCCTGGAAAGTCTTGTCGTCGAACGTGATCGATTCCACGCGGCCGACGACCACGCCCGAGCTCTTCACGGCCGCGCGCGGCTTGAGGCCGCCGATGTTGTCGAACTTCGCTTCCAGCCGGTAGGTCGGCTGGAAGCTCAGGGTCAGCAGGTTGGCGGCCTGCAACGCCAGGAACACCAGCGCGGCGGCGCCGATCAGGACGAACAGTCCGACCCAGACGTCGTTCTTGGTGCGGTCCATTTCTCTTTCTCCTAAATGCTGAACATCATGGCCGTCAAGACGAAGTCGAGTCCCAGCACGGCCAGCGAGGCCATGACGACGGTGCGCGTGGTGGCGCGCGAGACGCCTTCCGGCGTCGGCCGCGCCTCGTAGCCTTGCAGCACGGCGATGAAGGTGACGGCGACGCCGAACACCAGGCTCTTGATCACGCCGTTGCCGACGTCCTTGAACACGTCCACGCCGCCTTGCATCTGGCTCCAGAAGGCGCCGGGGTCCACCCCGATCATCAGCACGCCCACGATCCAGCCGCCGAGGATGCCCACCGCGTTGAAGACGGCGGCCAGCAGCGGCAGCGTGATCACGCCGCCCCAGAAGCGCGGCGCCAGGATGCGCTGCACGGGGTCCACGGCCATCATCTCCATCGCGGACAGCTGCTCGCCCGCCTTCATGAGGCCGATCTCCGCGGTGAGCGAGGTGCCTGCGCGGCCGGCGAACAGCAGCGCCGTGACCACGGGCCCGAGCTCGCGCACCAGGCTCAGCGCCACCATCAGGCCCAGCGCCTCGGACGAACCGTAACGTTGCAGGATGTAGAAACCCTGCAGGGCCAGCACGAAGCCGACGAACAGGCCCGACACGCCGATGATCGCCAGCGAGTAGTTGCCCAGGAAGTGGATCTGGTCGCGCAGCAGCCGGGCGCGGGCGAAGCTCGCGCCGACCAGCGCCATCAGGCGCAGGAACAGGCGCGTTGCATGGCCCACGTCGGCGAGCTTGCGGCGCGTGGCGAAGCCGATGTCGGAGGGACTCCACCAACTCATCGCAATCCCCCGCTGAAGTCCTGGTCCACGGAGGGACCGGGGTAGTGGAAGTGGACGGGCCCTTCGGGCAGCGCGTTGACGAACTGGTGCACCAGCGGGTTGTCGGAGTGGCGCACTTCCTCCGGCGTGCCCTGGGCGGCGATGCGGCCGTTGGCCAGCACGATCACCTGGTCGGCGATGTGGAAGGTCTCTTCCAGGTCGTGCGAGACCACGATGCTGGTGATGCCCAGCGTGTCGTTCAGGCGCCGGATCAACTGCGCCGCCGTGCCGAGCGAGATCGGGTCCAGCCCCGCGAAGGGCTCGTCGTACATCACGAGTTCGGGATCGAGCGCGATCGCACGCGCCAGCGCCACGCGCCGGGCCATGCCGCCCGAGACCTCGCTGGGCATCAGGTCGCGCGCGCCGCGCAGGCCCACCGCGTTGAGCTTCATCAGCACGATGTCGCGGATCAGGTGCTCGGGCAGGCCCGAGTGCTCGCGCAGCGGGAAGGCCACGTTGTCGAAGACGCTCAGGTCCGTGAACAGCGCGCCGAACTGGAACAGCATGCCCATGCGGCGGCGCATGCGGTACAGGCCCTGGCGGTCGAGATCCGGGATGTTCTCGCCGTCGAACAGCAGCTCGCCCTGGCGCGGGCGGATCTGGCCGCCGATCAGGCGCAGCACCGTGGTCTTGCCGCCGCCCGAGGCGCCCATGAGCGCCGTCACCTTGCCGCGCGGCACGGTGAAGCTCAGGTCATCGAGGATGCGGCGCTGGTCGTAGCCGAAGCTCAGGTTGCGGCATTCGACCAGCGGGCCGGAGTCGTTGTCGGTCATCCGGGGGAGGCGAGGCCCGCATGGGGCCCCAGGCTGGAAAGTCCCGAATCATAGACGCAGCGCTACAGGGCTGCCGTCGAGCAGCTGACGGGGTGTGGCTTCGTGCCAACCCGTTACCGCGGCAGGTCGCTGAATCCCATGAGGAATTCGTCCACCGCGCGCGCCGCCTGCCGGCCCTCGCGGATCGCCCACACCACCAGCGACTGGCCGCGCCGCATGTCGCCGGCCGCGAACACCTTGGGAACGTTCGTTGCATACCCGCCGTGGAAGTCGGTCGTCGCCCGGGCGTTGCCGCGCGCGTCCTTCTCCACCCCGAAGCCCTCCAGGATGGTCTGCACCGGGCTCACGAAGCCCATGGCCAGCAGCACGAGATCCGCCTTGTATTCCCTTTCGGTGCCGGGGATCTCGACGAACTTGCCGTCCTTCAGCTCCACGTTCACGGTCTTCAGGCCGGTGACCTTGCCCTTCTCGCCCGTGAACTCCTTGGTGGCAATGGCGAACTCGCGCTCGCAGCCCTCTTCGTGCGAGGAGGAAGTGCGCAGCTTGTAAGGCCAGTAAGGCCAGGTCAGCTCCTTGTTCTCCTGCTCGGGGGGCATGGGCATCAGCTCGAACTGCGTGACGCTCCTGGCGCCGTGGCGGTTGCTGGTGCCCACGCAGTCGCTGCCGGTGTCGCCGCCGCCGATCACGATCACGTGCTTGCCGGCCGCGGTGATCTGGCCCTTGACCTTGTCGCCGGCGTTGACCTTGTTCTGCTGCGGCAGGAACTCCATCGCGAAGTGGATGCCGTCGAGGTCGCGGCCGGGCACCGGCAGGTCGCGCGACTGTTCGGCGCCGCCGGTGAGGACCACGGCATCGAAGTCCTGCTGCAGCTGCTGCGCGGAGATCGTCTCCTTGGCCCAGTTGGTGACCTTCGAGCCCTTGGGCAGCTCGCCCACCATCACGCCAGTGCGGATGGTCACGCCTTCGGCTTCCATCTGCTTCACGCGCCGGTCGATGTGGTGCTTCTCCATCTTGAAGTCGGGGATTCCGTAGCGCAGCAGGCCGCCCACGCGGTCGTTCTTCTCGAACAGCGTCACGTCGTGGCCGACGCGGGCCAGTTGCTGCGCCGCCGCCATGCCGGCCGGGCCAGAGCCGACCACGGCCACCTTCTTGCCGGTCCTGATGCGCGGCACGCGCGGCTGCACCCAGCCGTTCTCCCAGGCGCGGTCGATGATCGCGTGCTCGATCGACTTGATGCCCACCGGGTCGTCGTTGAAGTTCAGCGTGCAG
>NZ_DASSVG010000229.1:0-11817 GCF_035706265.1 Ramlibacter sp.
GCCCGGTCGCGGTACTGCTCGATGACGGGCGCGGAGAACTCCCGCAGGTGGCGGTAGCCCAGGAAACAGAGGCGCGGCAGGCGCGGAGCGGCCGCGAAGACGTCGGTGGTCATGTTCCAGCAATGTTGCGGAGCGCAACGCGATTGTTGCACGGATCTGCAACGTCGCAACGTCAATGCAACATGACTTCTATAAGAATCAAGCACTTGCGCGTCGCAAGGGGTTGGCACGGCTTCTGCGAAACGGAAGGCCTGCCCCGCCAGCCGGCTCGCCCGCTGGACCCGCAAGCACCAGGAGACAAGCATGCAGAACACCCCGCCCGCCCTGACCGGCGCCTTCAACCGCCGCACCGCCCTCGGCGGCCTCGCCGCCCTGGCGCTCGCCAGGCCCACCCTGGCCGCCGGCTATCCCGCCAAGACCGTGACGCTGGTCGTGCCCTATTCGCCCGGCGGCGGCACCGACATCGTGGGGCGGCAGCTCGCCCAGAAGCTGAGCGACCGGTGGGGCCAGTCGGTTGTGGTGGACAACCGCACCGGCGCCAACGGCGTGATCGGCTCCAGCCTGGTCTCGAAGGCGCAGCCGGATGGCTACACGCTGCTGCTGGTGGTGGGCTCGCACGCGGTCAATCCGGCCCTGATGAAGAAGATGCCGTACGACACCCTGACGGCCTTCACGCCCATCACCAACGTGGCGACCTCGCCCATGGTGCTGGTGGTCTCGGCCAAGGGCCCCTACAAGACGCTGCCGGACGTGCTCAAGGCGGCCCGCACCGAGGAGCTGGGCGTCGGCAACTCGGAAGGCCAGACGCGGCTCACCGGCGAACTGATGCGCCAGGTCGCCGGCCTGAAGACCGTGGAGGTGTTCTACAAGGGCGGCGCGCCCATGATGGTGGACATCATCGGCGGCCACCTGCCCATGGGCTTCACCAGCGTGCTGACCGCCCTGCCCCACGTGCAGGCCGGCAACCTGCGCGTGGTGGGCGTGGCCTCGCGCGAGCGGCTCAACGTCTTCCCGGACGCGATGACCTTCGCCGAAGCCGGCGTGCCGGGCATCGAGTCCCTGAGCTGGTACGGCATGTTCGGCCCGGCCGGCATGCCGCCCGCGCTGGTGGAGCAGATCGGCCGTGACCTGCGCGCCGTGGCCAACGAACCCGCCGTGGCGAACCAGCTGCGTGACCAGGGCGCCCAGCTGGTCCTGAGCAGCCCCGCCGACCTCGATCGCTTCCTGCGCAGCGAAGCCGCCAAGTGGGCCACCGTGGCCCAGCGCGGCGGCATCAAGCCCGAATGAGTCGTCCCTCCCCAGAACTCCGGAGACCTCGCACCGTGAACCTGCCCCTCCCGACCGCCCGCCGCCGCCTGCTGGCCGCCGCCCTCGCCGTGGCTGCCTGCGGCCTGTCCACCGCTTACGCGCAAGAGAAGTACCCCAGCCGCCCCATCCGCCTGATCGTGCCCTTCGCCACCGCTGGCGTCACCGACACCAGCGCCCGCATCGTCGCCGAGAAGCTCAGCCAGGAACTGGGCCAGCAGGTGGTGGTGGACAACAAACCCGGCGCGGCCGGCAACATCGGCACCCAGATGGTCGCCAACGCCGAACCGGACGGCTACACCCTGCTGCTGGCCTATGACGGCACGCTGGTGATCAACCCCAGCGTGTACGCCAAGGTGCCATTCGACCCGGTCAAGGACTTCGCACCGATCGGCAAGATCGGCGACGCCGTCCTGATCGTGGTGGTCAATCCCAAGGTCCAGGCCACCAACCTGGCCGAGCTTCAGGCGGTGGCCAAGGCCACGCCCGGCGGCCTCTCCTACGGCAGCGCCGGCACTGGCGCCACCACCCACATCGCGGGCGAGATGCTGAAGCAGCGCACCGGCATGCCCCTGGTCCACGTGCCCTACAAGGGCGGCGGCCAGGCCATGGGCGACGTGGTGAGCGGCGTGCTGCCCATGAACTTCACGGCGGTGGCGGGCGCCATGCCCTTCATCCAGAGCAAGCAGCTGCGCCCGATCGCCGTGGCCTCGCGCCAGCGCGTCGCCTCGCTGCCGGACGTGCCCACCTTCATCGAATCCGGCCTGAAGGACTTCGAGATCAACTCCTGGGTCGGCCTGGCCGCTCCCGCCCGCACGCCGGCACCGGTGATCGCCCGGCTCAACCAGGCCCTGAACAAGGTGCTGGCCACGCCGGAAATGCGCGAGCGCCTGGCCAAGCTGGGCATCGTGGCGCAGCCGAACACGCCCGCGGCTTTCGGCGAAGAGATCGTGCGCGACCTGGCGAAGAACAAGGCCATCGTGAAGGCCGCCGACATCAGGATCGACTGACGCGCCTCGATGACGACCCTGTTCGACAAGATCTGGGCCGCCCACGCGGTGGCCCGCAACGAAGCCGGCGACGACCTGGTCTACATCGACCGGCACCTGGTGCAGGAGGTGTCCAGCCCGCAGGCCTTCGCCAGCATGAAGGCCTCCGGCCATGGCCTGCGCTCGTCCGCCCGCCACATCGCGGTGCAGGACCACAACGTGCCCACCAGCGCCGATCGGCTGGTGAATATCCCGAATGCCGAGAGCGCCGAGCAGATCGCCACCCTGCGCCGCAACACGCAGGCCACAGGCATGCGCCTGCTAGACCTGGACGACCCGCTGCAGGGCATCGTGCACGTGATCGCCCCGGAACTGGGCTTCGTGCTGCCTGGCAGCACCGTCGTCTGCGGCGATTCGCACAGCGCCACGCTGGGCGCCATGGGCGCGTTGGCGTGGGGCATCGGCACCTCCGAAGTCGCCCACGTGATGAGCACCCAGAGCCTGTGGATGCGCAAGCCGCGCACCCTGGGCATCGAGGTCTCCGGCGCGCTGGGCCCGGGCGTCTACGCCAAGGACCTGGCGCTGGCCCTGATCCATCACATCGGCACCAGCGGCGGCGTCGGCCACGGCATCGAGTACTTCGGCCCCGCGGTCGCGGCCCTCTCCATGGAAGCGCGGCTGACGCTGTGCAACATGACGATCGAGGCCGGCTCGCGCTTCGGCCTGGTGGCGCCCGACGCCACCACCCTCGCTTACCTGCGCGAGCGCGTACAGGGTCCGGCGCGCGAGCATTTCGAGCAGGCCGAGCAGGCCTGGACCGCGCTGCGCACCGACGATGCGGCCGATTTCGACCGCCTGGTGCGGTTCGACGCCGCCGCGGTCACCCCGCGCGTCACCTGGGGCACGACCCCGGCCGACAGCGCGGCCTTCGACGGCCGGGTGGGCGACGGCGGGACGCCGGCCGATGCGGCCGAACGCAGCCGGATCGAGAAGAGCCTGGCCTACATGGGCCTGCAGCCCGGGCAGGCGCTGTCGTCGGTGCCCATCGACGTGGCCTTCATCGGCTCCTGCACCAACGGCCGCCTCGAGGACCTGCGCGCCGCCGCCGCCGTCGCCCGCGGCCGCCGCGTGGCTGCCGGCGTGCGCGCCCTGGTGGTGCCGGGCTCGGCTAGCGTCAAGCGCGCGGCGGAAGCCGATGGCCTGGCGCAGGTCTTCGTGGATGCCGGTTTCGAATGGCGCGAGCCTGGCTGCTCCATGTGCATCGGCATGAACGGCGACAGCCTTGCTCCGGGCCAGCGCTGCGCGTCCACCTCCAACCGCAACTTCGAGAACCGGCAGGGCCAGGGCGGGCGCACCCACCTCATGAGCCCGGCCGCCGTGGCCGCCTCCGCCCTGCGCGGCACGCTCACCGATCCCCGGGAGTTCCTGTCATGAAGGCCGTCATCGCCCAGGTGTCGGGGCGCGCTGCCGTCATGCAGCGCGACGACATCGACACCGACGCCATCTTCCCCGGCCGCTTCCTGCGCCTCGTGCAGCGGGACGGCATGGGCGTGCACCTGTTCGCCGATTGGCGCGCCGAAGGCCGGCCCGAGGTCGCCTTCATGCAGCGCCCGGAGCCGGCGCGCCTCATCGTGGGGGCGCAGAACTTCGGCTGCGGCTCCTCGCGCGAGCATGCCGTGTGGGCCCTGGCCGACTACGGCGTGCAGGCGGTCGTGGCGCTGTCCTTCGGCGACATCTTCCGCAACAACTGCGTGAAGAACGGCCTCGTAGCCGCCACCGTCACGCCGGCCGAACACGCCACGCTGCTGCAGGCGCTCGCCGCGACGCCCGAGGGCATGCTGCGCCTGGACGTCGCCACGCGCTGCCTGCACCTGGCCGATGGCCGCCAGCTGGCCGTCACGCTGGCCGAGGGCCACGCCGAACAGCTGCTTTCCTCCGAGGACGAGGTGGACCGCACCCTGCGCCACGAGGGCGCGCTGCGCGCCTACGAAGAGCGGGTGCACCAGCAGCAGCCCTGGCTCGGCTCCCTCGCCTGATCCCCCTTTCCAGAATCGAACGAAATCCGCCATGGCCAATCCCATCCTCCGTCAGAAGCTCGCCGCCGGCGAATTCCTCGTCATCCCCGGTGTGCAGGACATGATCGCCACCGTCATGACCAACAAGGTCGGCTTCGACATCGTCTACGGCACCGGCTACTGGCTCACCGCCTCCGCCCTGGGCCTGCCCGACGCCGGCATCGCCACCTACACCCAGATGGTCGACCGCATGCGCACGGTGGTGCGCACCAGCAATGCGGCGCTGATCGCCGATGCCGACACCGGCTACGGCGGCCTCCTGAACGTGCACCACACGGTGCGCGGCTACGAGGAAGCCGGCGTGACCGCCATCCAGATCGAGGACCAGGAGTTCCCCAAGAAGTGCGGCCACACGCCCTACAAGCGCTGCGTGCCGACCGAGGACATGGTGGAGAAGATCAAGGTCGCGGCCGAGGCGCGCGAGGACAAGGAGAACTTCCTGATCATCGCCCGCACCGACGCCCGCGCCAGCCTGGGCGTGGACGAGGCGATGCGCCGCATGGAGGCCTATGCGAAGGCCGGCGCCGACATCCTGTTCTTCGAGGCACCGCAATCCGAGGAGGAGATGCGCCGCGCCTGCGAGGCCTTCGACAAGCCGATGCTGGCCAACATGGCCGACGGCGGCAAGACGCCCATCCTGCCGGCCAAGGTGCTCGAGGAGATCGGCTATTCGCTGGCAATCTATCCGTCGATGACCAGCCTGGTGGCCGCGGCCGCCATGGAGAAGGCGCTGCGCACGCTGAAGGAGCAAGGCGTGAGCCAAGCGCCCAGCATAGACATGTTCGACTTCGGCGAGTTCTGCAAGCTGATCGGCTTCCAGGAAGTCTGGGACTTCGAGAAGCGCTGGGCCCGCTGAAGAAAGGAGGCCGCCCATGAAGACGCGCGCAGCCGTCCTCGGCGCCATGGGCGCCGCCCGCCCCTACGCCACGAGCCGCCCCCTGCGCATCGAGGAGGTCGACCTGGCCCCGCCCGGGCCGGGCGAGGTGCTCATTCGCATCGCCGCCGCCGGCCTGTGCCATTCGGACCTCTCGGTGATCAATGGCGACCGGCCACGGCCGATGCCGATGGCTCTGGGCCACGAGGCCTCGGCCGTCGTGGTCGAGACCGGCGCCGGCGTGGCGGATCTGCACGCGGGCGACCACGTGGTGGTGGTCTTCATGCCCAGCTGCGGTCACTGCCTGCCCTGCGCCGAGGGCCGCCCCGCCCTGTGCGAGCCGGGCGCGGCCGCCAACGGCGCCGGGACCCTGCTGTCCGGCGCACGGCGCATCTCGCACGTGGGCCATGCGATCAACCACCACCTGGGTTGCTCGGTGTTCGCCGAACACGCGGTGGTGTCGCGCCATTCGCTGGTCCGCATCGATCGAGACCTCCCGCTGGTGGAAGCCGCCCTCTTCGGCTGCGCCGTGCTGACCGGCGTGGGTGCCGTGATCAACACGGCGCGGGTGCCGACCGGCGCCTCCGTGGCAGTAGTGGGTCTCGGCGGCGTCGGCCTGGCGGCCCTGCTGGGCGCCCATGCGGCAGGAGCACGGCAGATCGTGGCGATCGATCTGTCCGAAGACAAGCTCGCCCACGCGCGCAAGCTGGGGGCCACCCACACGGTCAACGCCAGCCTGCCCGATGCACGCGAGCAGGTGCGCGCGCTCTCGGGCGGCGGCGTCGAATACGCCTTCGAATTCGCGGGCTCGGTGCGGGCACTCGAACTGGCCTATTGCATCACCGCGCGCGGCGGCACCACGGTCACGGCCGGACTGCCTCCTGCCAGTGCGATGCTGCCGGTGCCGGCCGTCAGCCTGGTCGCGGAGGAACGCACGCTCAAGGGTAGCTACATCGGCACCTGCGTGCCGGCGCGCGACATCCCGCGCTACCTGAGCCTCTGGCGCCAGGGGCGGCTTCCGGTCGACCAGTTGCTCTCCGGCACGCTGCGGCTGGACCAGATCAACGAGGCCTTCGACCAGCTGCACGAAGGCAAGGCCATCCGGCAGGTGGTGGTCTTCGACCCGGCACCGTGAGCGCCGCACGCCCCGGTGAAGGCGCGGGCACCCTGCGCGCCATCGCCGGGCACCTGGGGCTGTCGGTTTCCACCGTCTCGCGCGCGCTGTCGGGCCACCCGGCCATCAGCGCGCGCACCCGCGAAGCCGTGATCGCGGCAGCCACCCAGGTGGGTTACCGCTTCCCGCCCCAGGGCCGCGGCCGCGTGGCCGGCACCCGCATGGTGGGTGTGGTGGTGGGCGCGCTGCACAACACCTTCATGACGCTGCTGCTGCAGCACCTGCACGACGCCCTGCAGGCCGCCGGCTACCAAGTCGTGCTGCTGATCGACCCCATGACCGATCCCGAGCGGCTGCTGGCCTTCCGCCCGCTGATCGAGAGCTACCTCGACGGCCTGATCTTCGCCACCGCGACGCTGGACTCCCCCATCGTCGGAGAGGTCCGCCGGCGCGGCATTCCGACCGTGCTGGTGGTGCGCAGCGTCGAGGATGTCCGCGTGGACACCGTGGAAGTAGACAACTTCCGGGCCGGCGAGGAAGCGGTGCGTCACCTGCTGGCGCTGGGCCACCGCCGCCTGGGTTTCATCATGGGACCGGAGAACACCTCCACGAGCCGCAACCGCATGGCCGGCGCGATGCGGGCCCTGCAGCAAGCGGGCGTGGATCCCGCGACGGCGCAGCTCGTCTGGGGCGAGTACACGGCCGAAATGGGCTATTCCAAGGCGATGGCGCTGATGGTCGCGCCGGAGCCCGTCACGGCCATCGTGGCCGGCAACGACACGATCGCGCTGGGCGTGCTGGAGGCCGCCCGCGCTTGCGGCCGCGCGGTGCCGCAGCAACTGTCGGTGATCGGGTTCGACGACATGCCGCTGGCGGGTTCTCCCATCGTGGGCCTGACGTCCATCCGCCAGCCCGTGGAGGCCATGGCCCGCACCGCGGCGCGGCGCCTGCTCGATCGCATGCGCCCCGGCCAGGCCATCAGCCCGCCTTCGCACGACGTGCTGCCGATCGAGCTCATACGCCGCGGCACCACGGGCTCGGCCAGGGCGTAACGATGCCGGCGCTAGGGAACGACCCTAGCGTTTGCGCAAGCGTTGCATCCGCATTTCACGGACAGTGGATCCCATGCAAGGAACCAAGATGCGAGAGATCCCCCACTCCCTGACGCGCGGCGTGCACGCCCTGGCCGTTGCCAGCCTGTGCGCCGTCGCCGCACCCGTGCACGCCGAGGCGCAGCCCGCGTGGAAGCCCACCCGTCCCGTCACCATCGTCGTGCCCTACGCGCCCGGCGGCGGAACCGACACCACCGCCCGCGCCACCGCCAGGCTCCTGGGTGAACTCTGGGGCCAACCGGTGGTGGTGGAGAACGTGCCCGGCGCCGACGGCCTCATCGGCGGGCGGCGCGTGATCGAGGCCCGCGCGGACGGCCACACGCTGCTGCTGCAGACCCCTGCCATCGTCCTCACCAAGCACGCGCCCTCGTTCAAGGGACCCGATCCGCTGGCGCGCCTGCTGCCGGTGACGAACATCGCGCAGTCGCCGGGCGTCATCGTGGCCAACGCCAGCATTCCCGCGAGCACGCTGCCGGAACTGGTCGCGTACTGCAAGACCGCGGCGAAGCCCTGTGCCATGGGCACCGGCGAGAACGTCGCCAAGCTGTTCGGCCGGCAGCTGCAGGCCGAGGTGCTGCCCAATCTCATCGTCGTCAACTACAAGGGCACGTCCGCGATCATCACCGACATGATCGCCAACAACGTGAACTTCGCCGTGACCGGCATCACCTCCGCACTGCCGCACCAGAAGGCCGGCACGCTGAAGGTCGTCGCGAGCCAGGGCAGCAAGCGCCACAGCGCCGCGCCCGACGTGCGCACGGTGGGCGAGACCGGCATGCCGCAGTACGAGTACACGACCTGGTTCGGCCTGTTCGCGCCTGCGGAAACGCCGCCCGCGGTGGCCCAGGGCATCTACGCCGCGGTCAAGGAAGTCATGCGCCATCCCGAACTGCAGAAGGCGATCGCGGCGGCCGGCGCGGCCCCGCTGGTCAACACACCCGAAGAATTCGCCGCGCAGGTCCGCAAGGAAGACGAACGCTTCACCAGCTTGGCCAAGCGCTTCCCGCTGGACTGAGCGCGGGCGCACGCGGCGCGGTTCAGGCTTGTCGAGGTATTAGGCGGGAACGCCGCCGGGGCGGTGACTTCTGCTCGGGTTCGCTTGCGTCGCGCCGGCCCTGATGCACCGGCCGTTAGAGACCCTGGTGCGCTGTCTCCACGAAAAGACTCGCCGCGAACCAGCAGGCCGGCCGAGGCCCCGCCAGAAAGGGACAGGCGGCGAGGGGCGTGCCTTAAAGGATCAAAAGCCCACGGCCTGCCCGTCGCGCCTCGAATCCGACGCCCCGATGTACGCGCCATCGTCGGTGCGGTAGATCAGCTGGGCGGCACCGAAGTCGATGCTATCCCGCGCTGCCACGCTGGGCGCGTGTCCACGCTCGCGCAGCGACTCCACGACCTGCGCAGGCACATGGTGCTCGAGGTTGAGCACCGGGCCCGGATCGACGCGGAAGCGCGGCGCATCGCTCATCGCCTGCGGGTTCTGGCCGAAGGCAGCGAAGCGCGCCACCATCTGGACGTGGCCCTGGGCCTGCATCGAACCGCCCATGACGCCCATCGCCATCACGGGCTGGCCGTCCCGGGTGAGGAAGCCGGGGATGATGGTGTTGAGCGGCCTCTTGCTCGGCGCGACCTGGTTCGGGTGTCCATCGGCCAAGCTGAAGCCCTCGCCGCGGTTGTGCAGGGCAATGCCGGTGCCCGGCACGACCACGCCGGAACCGAAGCCGCGATAGTTCGACTGGATGTACGAAACCATCGTGCCGCTCGCGTCCGCCGTGGCCAGGTACACGGTGCCAGCCGTCTTCGGCATGCCCGCGGCAGGCGCGGAAGCGCGTTTCATGTCGATGAGGGTCGCGCGCTCGGCGAGATAGCCGGGATCCAGCAGGTCGGCGGGCCGCACGCGCTTCATGGCCGAAGCGTCGGCGACATGCCGGTGCAGGTCGGCGAACGCGAGCTTCATTGCCTCGATCGCGACGTGGTAGTAGTCGGCGCTGTCGCGCCCCATCGCCTCCAGGTCGAAGCGCTCGAGGATGCCCAGCCCGATCAGCGCTGCGATACCCTGGCCGTTGGGTGGGATCTCGTGCAGCGCGTAGCCGCGGAAGGATTGCTGCATCGGCTGGACCCATTCGGCCTCGTGGGCGGCGAGGTCGCTCACGCGCAGGGCGCCGCCGCATTCCCGCGCGAACGCCTCGATGCGTTCGGCCAACGAGCCGCGGTAGAAGCTCTCGCCGCCGCTTTCCGCGATCTGCTGCAGCGTACGCGCCTGGTCCGGGAAGCGCCAGCGCTCGCCGGCTTTCGGCGCGCGTCCGTCGATTGTGAATGCCTGGCGGAAACCGGGCTGCTCGATGAAGCCCGGCACCTGGTTGGCCCACTGGCGAGCGATCTGCGGCGAGACCAGGAAACCTTCCTGCGCATAGCGCACCGCGGGCTCGAACAGGCGCTCGAAGGGCAACTTGCCGAATCGCTCATGCAGCGCCTTCCAGCCGGCCACCTGGCCCGGCACGCTGACCGAATCCCAGCCGGTGGCCGGCACCTTGTCGCGGCCCTTGAAGTACTCCGGCGTCCACGCCGCCGGCGAACGCCCGCTGGAGTTGATGCCATGCAGCCGGCCCTCGTGCCAGACCAGCGCGAACATGTCGCCGCCAATGCCGTTCATCACCGGCTCGACCACCGTCAGCGCGATGGCCGTCGCGAGGGCGGCGTCGATGGCATTGCCGCCGAGGTACAGCATCTGCAGGCCGGCCTGAGCGGCCAGCGGCTGGCTTGCGCAGACGGCGTTCGCCGCCATCAGCGGCATCTTCTGCGAGGGATAGGGGAAGCTCCAGTCGAAAGGCAGCATCTTGTCTCCGTCGTCAGGTGCGCAGCCGACCGAACGGGGGCGGCCTCGACCATTGTTTCGGGCCATAGTAGCATACGTGTATCCAATTTCGCCTCGGAACGCCTCGTGAACCCGCTGCTCGATCCCGCCCCGGCCACCGCCGAAGAACAGGCCTACCGCTACCTGCTCGGACGCATCCGCATGGGCGAGCTGAAGCCGGGAGACCGGGTGGTACCGGAGGAGGTCGCCGCGGAAATCGGCATGAGCCGCATGCCCGTGCGCGATGCGTTCCGGCGGCTGGCCACGCAGGAGTTGCTGACGATCCGGCCGAACCGCGGAGCCGTGGTGCGCGGCCTGGACCCGGCCGAACTGGTCGAGGTGTTCGAGATGCGGGCCGTGCTGGAGGGGCTGGCGGCGGCTTCCGCGATGAAGGCCATCGGCAGCGCGGAGCTGAAGGAGCTGGAGCACCGCCTGGAAATGATGGAGGAGCGTGCCGACAACGTCTCCGACTGGGTGGGGGCGCACCGCGACTTCCACCTGTATTTGTGCAGCTTCAGCGGCAAGCCGCGGCTGCTCGCCCAGATCTCCGCCCTTCACCTGAGCATCGAGCCGCATATGCGCCTGTGGCTGCAGGCCGCGGCGAAGCCTTTGTCCTCCCACGAGGATCACGGGCTGATCCTCGACGCGCTCAAGCGCAGGCGGCCCGAACTGGTCGAGACGGTGGTGCGCGACCATGTCTGCGCGACCATCCCCGACCTGCTGGCACTGATGGGGGCACCCCATCCCGGCGCAGGCGAAGAATCGCGCTAAGTAAATACGTGGATACATGCTGACGGCCTGCTGCCCATAATGGGCCATGAGCTTCAGCGACACCGTGCACGCCGGCGACGTCGGCTCGCACCTCCATCCGTACACCAACCTCGCGCTGCACGAGCAGGCCGGGCCGATGGTCATCACCCGCGGCGAAGGCATCTACGTCTTCGACGACCGGGGAAACCGCTACATCGAGGGGCTTGCGGGCCTGTTCTGCGCCTCGCTGGGCTTCAGCAACCAGCGCCTCGCCGATGCCGCGGACCGGCAGATGCGCACCCTTCCCTTCTATCACGCGTTCGGCGGCAAGGCCTCGGAGCCGTCGGTGCGCCTGGCGCAGCAGCTGCTGACGATGGCGCCGGTGCCGATGTCGAAGGTGTTCTTCGCCAACTCCGGCTCGGAGGCGAACGACACGGCGATGAAGCTCGCCTGGTACTACAACAACGCGCTGGGCCGGCCCGCGAAGAAGAAGATCATCTCGCGCCTGCGCGCCTACCATGGCGTGACGATCGCAGCCGCCAGCCTCACCGGCCTGCCGAACAATCATCGCGAGTTCGACCTGCCGATTTCCGGGGTGCTGCACACCGACTGTCCGCACCACTGGCGCTACGGCGAGCCCGGCGAAACGCAGGAGGCGTTCGCGACGCGCTGCGCCGAAGCGCTGGAACGGCTGATCCTCGCCGAAGGGCCCGACACGGTCGCTGCCTTCATCGCCGAGCCGCTGCA
>NZ_DASSVG010000230.1:0-8411 GCF_035706265.1 Ramlibacter sp.
AGGCGCGATCGACGGCTTGAGCTTCGCCATGATGATCACGTAGATGACGTACAGCCCCGCGAGCATGATCCCCGGGAAGAAGGCCCCGGCATACAGCTGCACCACCGAGACGCCGGCCGTGGCGCCGGAGACGATCAACAGAACCGAGGGCGGGATCAGGATACCGAGGCAACCGCCCGCGGTGATCGAGCCGGCCGTCAGGCGCACGCTGTAGCCGGCCTTGAGCATGGCGGGCATCGCCAGCAGGCCCATCAGCGTCACGACGGCGCCGACGATGCCGGTGGCCGTCGCGAAGATCGCGCAGGTCACCAGCGTGGCCACCGCCAGCGCCCCCGGCAGGCGTGCCAGCGCCAGGTGGATGCTCTTGAACAGGCGCTCGATCAGGTTCGCCCGTTCGACGATGTAGCCCATGAACACGAACAAGGGGATGGCGATCAGCACGTCGTTGCCCATCGTCTTGAACGTCGCCTGGACCATCAGGTCCAGCGTGTGGGTCGTGTTGCGGTTGTAGGCGAGCCACGTGAAGATCATCCCCATGCCCATCAGCGTGAAGGCGGTGGGGAAGCCCAGCATGATCGCCACGACCACCAGGGACAGCATCAGCAGGCCGATGTGGCCGCGCTCGATGTGCTCCACGCTGACCAGCATGTAGAGGGCGGCGGCGACGATCACCGCCATCAGCGAGAAGCCGAACCAGAGTTCCTTGCGGATTTTCACAGCGGTCCCCCTCCACGTTCGGCGGGCGGCGCGGCCAGCTCCGCATGCGGATCGGCATGCACCATCGCCTTGAGCTTCTCGACGTCCACTTCCTCGACGTCCTGCTCGCGCGAGGGCCAGTAGCCCTGGCGGATGCAGATCACGCAGCGCGCGATCTCCACCAGGCCCTGCAGCAGCAGGAAGCCACCCGCGACGGGAATGAAGAACTTGAACGGATAGATCGGGATCGGGTCCGCGTTGAAGGTGGTCTCGCGGATGGCGAGCGACTCACCGAAGTACACCCAGCCGGCGTACGTCATCGCGAACACGCCGGGAAGGAAGAAGATGATGTACAGGGTCAGGTCCAGGCTGGCCTGGGTGCGCGGGCGGAAGAAGCCATACAGCACGTCGCCCCGCACGTGCCCGTTCTTGGACAGCGTGTAGGCGCCGGCCATCATGAACAGGATGCCGTACAGCATGATCTGCACGTCCAGCGCCCAGCCGTGCGGCCTGTCCAGCGCGTAGCGCGAGAAAACCTCCCACGAGATCAATCCCGTCAGGAGCACGATCGCCCAGGCGAACAGCTGCCCGATCCACGTGGACAACCGGTCGACGGCAAGTAATAGTTTCTGCATATTTTTCCTTCGTCCCAGCTCCGTCCCGGCCAAAAAAAGGGCGGCTGTCGCCGCCCTCCTGTCGGCCCGCCCGATCAGGTCTTCTTGCCCCCGGGCTGGCGGAAGTAGCGGTTCCAGGCCATCTTGTAGTCGACCACGTAGTCGTTCTGCCACTGGCCTGCGCGCTCCGCGAAGGCGCGCTGCGATGCCATCACCTTCTGGAAGAACGGGTTCTCCTTGGACTTGTTGGCGGTGACCTTGTCCCAGGCCTCGAGCTGCGCGCGCAGGATGGAATCGGGCGTCTTGTAGAAGGCGATCTTGTCCTTCGTCTTCAGCTCGATGTAGTCCTTGGAGTTGCGGTCGATCGCCTTCCACGACATGTCGGCGCTGGCCGCCTGCACGGCGTAGTCGATGATCGACTTCAGTTCCGCCGGCAGGGCGTTGTACTTGGTCTTGTTGAACAGGATCTCGAACTGCTCGCCCGACTGGTGGAAGCTTTGCAGCATGCAGTTCTTGGCCACGTCCGGGAAGCCCAGCAGGCGGTCGGACGTCGCGTTGTTGAATTCGGCCGCGTCGATCAGGCCGCGGTCCAGCGCGGGCACGATCTCGCCGCCGGGCAGCGGGTTCACCGAGGCGCCGAGCTCCTTGTACACGTCGACCGCCAGGCCCACGGTGCGGAACTTCAGGCCCTTGAACTGGGCGACGTTGGAGACCGGCTTCTTGAACCAGCCCAGCGGCTGGCAGGGCTGCGGGCCGTACAGGTAGGACACCACGTCCATGTTGATGGACTTGTAGATCTCTTCCAGCAGCGCCTTGCCGCCGCCGTAGTAGTGCCAGGAGAGGACCATGTTCGGGTCCATGCCGAAGGCCGGGCCCGAGCCCCACAGGGCCAGGGCGGAGTTCTTGCCGTAGTGGTACGCCACCACGCCATGGCCGCCATCGAGCGTGCCCTTGTTGACGGCTTCGAGCAGCTGGAAGGCCGGGACGACGGAGCCCGAAGGCAGCACCTCGATCTTCAGGCGGTTGCCCGCCATGTCGTTCACCTTCTTCGCGAAGTCGATCGCGTACTCGTGGAAGATGTCCTTCGACGGCCAGGTGCTCTGGAAGCGGAACGACGTGGTCTGCGCCATCGACACCATCGGCGCGGACATCGCGCCGGCAGCGACGGCGGCACCCTTCAGCAGACTGCGACGGCGCGGGGTCTTCATCTCGCTCATGCTTGTCTCCTTGACGTTGGTTTACGCGACGGGCTATCTTTGATTCGGCCGTTACAAGTGCCGATAGGGTTTTCACCGAGCGGCTAGCGTCTTCTGGCGGATTTTGCTGACGGATTGCTGTCGACTCGTGGACCCACCCCCCCCACGCGAGCAAGGAGACGACACCATGAAGATGAAAAGAAGGCGCTTCTTCCAGGGCTCCGCGGCGTTCGCCGCAGCCGGCCTCTCAGGGTGCGCCACTACGGGTTCGCCCGGGGCGGCACGAACGCCCTTCGTGGTGAGCGGCAGCACCATCCCGGTCGCCGGCGCGGACATGGCGTTCCCCGTGCGGCGCATCTACTGCATCGGCCGCAACTACCGCGCCCACTCCATCGAGATGGGGTCGGACCCGAACCGCGAGCCGCCGTTCTTCTTCCAGAAGCCCACCGACGCGATCCAGTTCGTCGCTCCCGGGACAGTCGGCGCCCACCCGTATCCGAGCCTGACGAAGAACTACCACTACGAGGTGGAACTCGTGGCCGCCATCGGCCGCGGCGGGCGCGACATCCCGGTGGCCAGCGCGCTCGACCACGTGTGGGGCTACACCCTGGGGCTGGACATGACGCGGCGCGACCTGCAGCGCGCGATGGGCGACCAGAAGAAGCCGTGGGAGATCGGCAAGAGCTTCGACCACTCCGCCGTGCTCGGGCCGCTGCATCCCGCAGGGCAGATCGGGCACTTCCGCGACGGCGCGATCTGGCTGAAGGTGAACGGCCAGACCAAGCAGAACGCCAACCTGAACCAGATGATCTGGTCGGTGGCCGAGCAGATCAGCCATCTCTCGCAGGCCAACGAGCTGTTCCCCGGCGACATCATCTATTCGGGCACGCCCGAGAACGTCGGCCCGGTCGTGCGGGGCGACCTGATCGAGATCCACATCGACAAGCTGCCCAACCTGCAGGTGCGCATCGTCTGAATCCGCGCGGCGGCGCGCTGGCAGAATCGAGGCCATGAGCGCCGCCGTCCCTTCTCCGAACGATCCCGAGCAGCCCCGGCCCGCCGAGGGCTACGCCGGCGATGTCACGCCCGAGCTCGCGTGCCGCTGGTGGCAGGCCGGCGAGGCGGTGCTGGTGGACATCCGCACCGACGCCGAGCGCGACTGGGTGGGCTTCATCCCCGGCGCCGTCAACATCGAGTGGAAGCACTGGCCGGGCATGCAGGTGCGCGACGATTTCGACGAGCAACTGCGCGCGCGCATTCCGGCCGGCAGCAGGATCGTGATGCTGTGCCGCAGCGGCGTGCGCTCGGTGGCCTCATCGCGGCGCGCCACCGAACTCGGCTACCAGGCCTACAACATCCTCGAAGGCTTCCAGGGCGACCCCGACGAGCAGGGGCATCGCGACACGCGCGGCGGCTGGCGCCTGCGCGGCCTGCCCTGGCGGCAGGGCTGAGGCGGCATCTTCACTTCTTCACAAGGGCAATCCATGGCAGTCAACCTGAGCGCCCCGGGCGCGGCGACGCTGCACCCCGTGGCGGGCGTGCGCATCGGCGTGGCCGAGGCCGGCATCCGCAAGGCGAATCGCAAGGACCTCACCGTCCTCCTGCTGGACGAGGGCAGTGCCGTCGGCGGCGTGTTCACGCAGAACCGCTTCTGCGCCGCGCCCGTGCAGGTGTGCCGCGAGCACCTGCAGCAAGGCGGCATCCGCGCGATCGTGATCAACACCGGCAATGCGAACGCCGGCACCGGTGAAGAGGGGCTGGCCCGCGCGCGCGCCACCTGCGCCGCCGCGGCGAAGCTGCTGCAGCTCGCGCCCGCGCAGGTGCTGCCGTTCTCCACCGGCGTGATCATGGAGCAGCTGCCGGTCGAGCGCATCGAGGCCGGCCTGCCGGCGGCGATCGCCGATGCGCAGCCGGGTCACTGGCTGCGTGCGGCCGAAGGCATCATGACCACCGACACGGTGCCCAAGGCCTTCAGCCGGCAGGTGCGGATCGAGGGCGCCACCGTCACCGTCACGGGCGTCGGCAAGGGCGCCGGCATGATCCGGCCCAACATGGCCACCATGCTGGGCTTCCTGGCCACCGACGCGAAGATCGACCAAGGCCTGCTGCCGCAGCTGGCTTTCGAGCTGGCCGAGGGCTCGTTCAACCGCGTCACGGTGGACGGCGACACCTCCACCAACGATTCCTTCGTGGTGATCGCCACCCAGAAGGCGCAGCATGCGCCGATCGCTGCGCTCGACACGCCGGCCGGCCAGGCGCTGAAGCAGGCCATGCTGGAAGTGGCGCGCCTGCTGGCGCAGGCCATCGTGCGCGACGGCGAGGGCGCCACGAAGTTCATCACCGTGCGGGTGGAAGGCGGCAAGGACGCCGCCGAGTGCCGGCAGGTGGCCTATGCGATCGCGCACTCGCCACTGGTGAAGACGGCCTTCTTCGCCAGCGACCCCAACCTGGGGCGCATCCTCGCGGCGGTGGGCTACGCCGGCATCGCCGACCTGGACCAGACGAAGATCGAGCTGCACCTCGACGACGTGCACGTGGCCACCCAGGGCGGCCGCCATCCCGCCTACCGCGAGGAGGACGGCCAGCGCGTCATGAAGCAGCAGGAGATCACCGTGCGGGTGGGCCTGGGCCGCGGCAACGCCGCCGACCAGGTGTGGACCTGCGACCTCAGTCACGATTACGTGAGCATCAACGCCGATTACCGTTCCTGAAATGCCCTCACCCCGGCCCTCCCCCAGAGGGGGAGGGTGAGAAATGTTCTGAAGAAGGTTTCATGAGCCAAGAGAAGTTCGACGTCCTCATCGACCGCGCCATGCAGTTGCTCGGTCGCATCGAGGCGATCCTGCCGCAGCCGCTGTCCGCACCCGACTGGGACGCCGCCATCGCGTGGCGTTACCGCAAGCGGGCCAGCGGCCACGGCGTGCTGGAGGCGGTGCGCCACGTGGCGGCCATCTCGCTCGACGACCTGAAGGAGATCGAGCCGCAGAAGGAGAAGATCCAGCGCAACACGCTGCAGTTCGTGCAGGGCCATCCCGCCAACAACGTGCTGCTGACGGGCGCGCGCGGCACCGGCAAGTCCTCCCTGATCAAGGCCTGCCTCAACGCCTATGCGGCGCAGGGCCTGCGGCTGATCGAGGTGGACAAGGCGGACCTGACCGACCTGCCCGACATCGTCGACGTGTGCGCCGGCCGGCCGGAGAAGTTCATGGTGTTCTGCGACGACCTGAGCTTCGAGGAGGGCGAGCCGGGCTACAAGGCGTTGAAGTCGATCCTCGACGGCTCGGTGGCCGCGGCCACGCCCAACGTGCTGATCTACGCCACCAGCAACCGGCGCCACCTGCTGCCCGAGTACATGAAGGAGAACCTCACGTACACCCACACGGAAGACGGCGAGGTGCATCCGGGCGAGGTGGTGGAGGAGAAGATCTCGCTGTCCGAGCGCTTCGGCCTCTGGGTGAGCTTCTATCCCTTCAGCCAGGAGGAATACCTGCACATCACGGCGACCTGGCTGCAGCACTTCGGCGTGCCGGAGGCCGACATCGCCGCGGCCCGCCCGCAGGCGCTGGTGTGGGCGCTGGAGCGCGGCTCGCGCAGCGGCCGCGT
Organism: Ramlibacter sp.; assembly: GCF_035706265.1. Taxonomy (GTDB): domain Bacteria; phylum Pseudomonadota; class Gammaproteobacteria; order Burkholderiales; family Burkholderiaceae_C; genus Ramlibacter. The sequence continues at coordinate 6,110 of NZ_DASSVG010000230.1, forward strand.
GGCCTACCAGTTCGCGCGCGACTACGCGGGGCGGCACCACGGGTGAACGCGCCGCTGGTCGCCGACGCGCACCGTCCGCGCGAGGGCGGGCCGGACCGCAAGGAGGTCGAGGTCGCGGTGGGCGTGTTGATCCGCCCCGACGGCGCCTTCCTGCTCACGTCGCGCCCGCCCGGCAAGGTCTATGAAGGCTACTGGGAGTTCCCCGGCGGCAAGGTGGAAGCGGGCGAGACGGTGGAGCAGGCCTTGCGGCGCGAACTGCAGGAGGAGATCGGCGTCGCCATCGGCGCCGTGCATCCCTGGCGCGTGGAGCGCGTGGACTATCCGCACGCGCTGGTGCGGCTGAACTTCTGCAAGGTCTACGAGTGGACGGGCGAACTGCACATGCACGAAGGCCAGCAGTGCGCGTGGCAGCAGCTGCCGGTGACCGTGCAGCCGGTGCTGCCGGGCACGGTGCCGGTGCTGCAGTGGTTCGCCGAAGAACGCGGCTTCAAGGGGGCCACGCACTCGTAGGCTGGTGGTGACGGCGCGCAACGCGCGCCCGGAACCCCAGCTTCGCTGCGCTCGCTGATCGCTGGGGTTCCTTCGTCACCACCAGCCTACCAGCGCCCGCCGACCAGATCGGTCCTACTTCTCCTTCGGATCCCCGAACGGCAAATCGTCCGGCGGGGTTTCGTCGGGCACGCGGAAGCTCTCGCTGGCCCAGGCACCCAGGTCGAGGTTGCGGCAGCGCTCGCTGCAGAACGGCCGGTACGGATTCTCCGGACCGTAGACGCTTTCGCCGCCGCATTGCGGACAGCGCACGATGCGCGGCTTCGCGGGCTTCGTCGTCGCCATCGCGGCCTCAGGCGCAGAGCGTCAGCTCGAACGCGGTGTTGTCCGTGCTCGGGAACAGGCGGTCGTTGTCCTGCCGCATCAGCCGCACCGAGACGATCAGGCGGTTGCCGCTGATCTCGGGCACCAGCCCCAGCGCCGGGTCGATGCGCAGCCGCAGCAGCTGGAAGGTGCGGCCCTGCGGCAGCGTCTGCTGCAGCTGCCCGCCCGTGGCCATCACCTTCTGCGGCGTGCCCGAATCGCGCAGCAGCTTCAGCAGCACGTGGATCGTTTCCGCCAGCGGCGCGAGCGTCGAGGCCCAGCGCTCGAGGTCGCCGCGGCGCTGCTCCGCGGGATGGTGCTGCCACGCGTAGTAGGACGGAAGGTCGAACTCGCAGGTGCCGCCGGGGATGCTGGCCCGGCTGCGGATGCTCATCAACCACTCGTTCTCGGTGAGCGGCTGGCCCGCCTTGCCCGGCGTGTTGTTGACGGTGTTGAAGCAGGATTCGAGCTGGCCCACCACCTGGTCCAGCACCGCCTCCGAAACACCCGGGTTGCCGCGGTAGGCGTTGAGCACGGACTTCTGCCGCTCCAGGTCCTTCATCACGTCGGATTTCAGGTCGGCGCGCGCGGCCACGTCCATCACCTCGAAGATGGTGGTGAGCGCGTAGTGGTGGTCCAGCGGATGACTGCGGGGGATCAGCTCGCCCAGGCGACGGAACAGGTGTTCCAGCCGCAGGTAAGTCCGGATGCGTTCGTTGAAGGGATATTCGTAGAGGATCACGCGACGGAGGGACAACGAGGGCGGACAAGCGGCATCATAGCCCGAAGGACCGTGCCGCCTGTTCCACTTCGTTGCGCAGAGCTTCCAGCGTGAGCCCTTCGTTGCAGATCACGAGGTCCGCCGCGGCGAGCCGCAGCGCGCGCGGCGCCTGCGCCGCGATGATGGCGCGCACCTGCTCCGGCGCCAGCGCGCTGCGCGCGACCACGCGTGCGACCTGCGTCTCCGGCTCGCAGTCCACCACCAGCACACGCTCCACCTGGGCGCGCCAGCGGCCCGATTCCACCAGCAGCGGGATGTCGAACACGATGCAGCGCGCGCCGGCGGCTTCCGCCGCCTGCACCTGGCGCGCGATCTCCTGGCCCACCAGCGGATGGATGATCTGCTCCAGTTCGCGCCGCGCCTCCGGGTGCGCATAGGCGCGCTCGCGCATGCGCTCGCGGTCCAGCGCGCCTTCGGAAGTGATGAATTCGGGGCCGAAGCGCTCGGCGATCAGGGGGATGGCCGCGCCGCCCGGTGCGGTGGTCGCGCGCGAGATGGCGTCGGCGTCGATCGCCGCGGCGCCCAGCGCCTGCAGCATCGCCAGCACGGTGCTCTTGCCGCTGCCGATGCCGCCGGTGAGGCCGATGCGCCGGGCCACGGTGCGCTGGCCCTCAGCGGACGCCGAAGGGGAAGGCGAAGGGCAGCAGGGCCGGCACGGCCGCCGGGCTC
>NZ_DASSVG010000231.1:0-6184 GCF_035706265.1 Ramlibacter sp.
CTTGCTGAATTCGAGCACGTGCACCTTGCCCTCGCGGCGCACCGTCACGCGCAGCATCCTGGAGAGCGCGTTCACGCAGCTCACGCCCACGCCGTGCAGGCCGCCGGAGACCTTGTAGCTGTTCTGGTTGAACTTGCCGCCGGCGTGCAGCTCCGTCAGCGCGATCTCGGTGGCGCTGCGCTTGGGCTCGTGCTTGTCGTCCCACTTGATGCCGGTGGGGATGCCGCGGCCGTTGTCGGTGACGCTGATCGAGTTGTCGGTGTGGATGGTGACGACGATGTCGTCGCAATGGCCGGCCAGGGCCTCGTCGATGGAGTTGTCGACCACCTCGAAGACGAGGTGGTGCAGGCCGGTGCCGTCGGAGGTGTCGCCGATGTACATGCCCGGGCGCTTGCGCACCGCTTCCAGGCCTTCCAGGATCTGGATGGAGCTGGCGCCGTAGTCGCCGAGTCCGGCGGGCGGAACGGCCGGCTGGCCATTGCTGGAGTCGCCGTTGTCCGGGAGGGCGGGGGTGTGATCTTGGGCCATAACCTGCTTTTCTCTGTCTCTTGCGGCGCGAGGCTCGCGCCTGGTGCGGGCTTCGTAGGCTGGCGCTGAACCGCGACAGCGCGTGAAGCCCGGCGCTTCGCGCATCGCCGGGCTTCGGCCTTCGGCGCTCAGCGCCAGCCTACGCTCCCGCGCGCGAAGCGCGTGGTGGAAGTGCCGTCAGATGCGCATCGGCATCACCACGTACTTGAAGCTCTGGTTCTCGGGGATCGTGATCAGGGCGCTGCTGTTCGCGTCCGCCAGCTCCATCTTCACCATGTCCTGGTCCATGTTGGCCAGCGCGTCGATCAGGTAGGTGACGTTGAAGCCGATCTCGATGTTGTCGCCGGCGTAGTCGATGTCCAGTTCGTCCACCGCCTCTTCCTGCTCCGCGTTGTTGCTGGCCACGCGCAGGGTGCCGTTTTCGAGGTTCAGGCGCACGCCCTTGAACTTCTCGCTGGTGAGGATGGCGGTGCGCTGCAGGCTGGCCAGCAGCGGCGCGCGGCCCAGCGTGACGGCGTTCTTGTGGTTCTTGGGGATCACGCGGTTGTAGTCGGGGAACTTGCCCTCGACCAGCTTGGTGACGAACTCCATGCCGCCGAAGCCGAACTTCGCCTGGTTGTTCGCGAACTGCATCTCGATGGCGCCCTCGGCATCCGACAGCAGGCGCTGCAGCTCCAGCACCGTCTTGCGCGGCAGGATCACCTCCTGCCGGGGCACTTCGACGTCGAGCGTCGCGCTGGCGTAGGCCAGGCGGTGGCCGTCGGTGGCCACCAGCGAGAGCTGCTTGCCCTCGGCGACGAACAGGATGCCATTCAGGTAGTAGCGGATGTCGTGCACCGCCATGGCGAAGGAGACCTGGTTCAGCAGGTCCTTCATCGTCTTCTGCGGCACCGAGAACACGGGGCCGAAGCTCGGGGCCTCCTGCACCAGCGGGAAGTCTTCGGCCGGCAGCGTCTGCAGCGTGAAGCGGCTCTTGCCGCCCTTGAGGATCACCTTGTTCTGCTGCGACTCGATGGTGACCGTCTGGTCGCCGGGCATGGTGCGCAGGATGTCGATCAGCTTGCGCGCGCCGATGGTGGTGGTGTAGTTGCCGGCGTCGCCGTCCATGTCGGCGGTGGTGCGGATCTGGATCTCGAGGTCGCTGGTGGTGAACTGCACCGCGTTGCCGTTCTTGCGCAGCAGGACGTTGGCGAGGATGGGCAACGTGTGCCGTTTCTCCACGATGCCGGCCACCGACTGCAGCACCGAGAGCAGTTTTTCTTGCGTTGCCTTCAGGACGATCATGTCTTCCTCTGTTCGTGTATCAGTTGTAGTCGCGGCGGTGGCCGGAAATGCGTATTTTCGCTTGTTTTGACGCGGGGTTACAGTGGTTGGGCAGGGGGCGCGGGAGCGCTGGGGTTCGGCCTTCGGCGCTCACCGCCAGCCGACGGTGCCGCGCTTCGCGGCTGGCCGAACTCGCAGGCTGGTGCTGACGCGCGAAGCGCAGGAAGCCCAGCGATCCAAGGCCCCTCATCCCTTGAGCGTCTGCTCCAGCACGTGCAATTGCTGGTTCAGCTCCGTCAGCTGCTGCCGCTCCGCCGAGATCTTGCGCACGGCGTGCAGCACCGTCGTGTGGTCGCGCCCGCCGAACAGCTCGCCGATCTCGGGCAGGCTTTTCTGCGTCAGCTCCTTGGCCAGGTACATCGCGATCTGGCGCGGCCGGGCGATCGAGGCCGGGCGCTTCTTGCTGTACATGTCGGCGACCTTGATCTTGTAGTAGTCGGCCACCGTCTTCTGGATGTTCTCCACGCTGATCTGCCGGTTCTGGATCGACAGCAGGTCCCTCAGCGCCTCGCGCGCCAGCTGGATCGAGATCTCCTTCTGGTTGAAGCGCGAATAGGCCAGGATCTTGCGCAGCGCGCCTTCGAGCTCGCGCACGTTGGAGCGCACGTTCTTGGCCACGAAGAAGGCCACTTCCTCGGGCATCTCGGCGTTCTCCTGCCGGGCCTTGTTGATCAGGATGGCCACGCGCATCTCCAGCTCGGGCGGCTCGATGGCCACCGTGAGGCCGGAATCGAAGCGGGAGATCAGGCGCTCGTGGATGTCCGTCAGGCCCTTGGGATAGGTATCCGACGTCATCACGATGTGGCTCTTCTTGGCCAGCAGGGCCTCGAAGGCGTTGAAGAATTCCTCCTGCGTGCGGTCCTTGTTGGCGAAGAACTGCACGTCATCTATCAACAGGAGGTCGAGCGAGTGGTAGCGCTCCTTGAATTCATCGAAAGTCTTGCGCTGATAGGCCTTCACCACGTCGGAGACGAACTGCTCGGCGTGGATGTACAGGACTTTCGATTGCGGGCGGTCTGCCAGCAGTTTGTTACCGACTGCGTGCACCAGGTGCGTCTTGCCGAGCCCCACGCCGCCATAGATGAAGAGCGGGTTGTAGAGCTGGCCGGGGGTGCCGGCCACGTGCATCGCGGCCGCGCGGGCCATGCGATTGGCCGTGCCTTCGACCAGGTTGTCGAAGGTCAGGGCCGTGTTCAGGCGGGTCTTGAAGGCCGGCGAGACGGCGTCTTCCTCGCTCTCCGCCGGCTCCGCCACGGGGGCGTTGGCCGCCACCGCGGAGGGCGCAGGATAAGTCCTGATCACGGCTTCACGCGGAGTGATCGCTAACTCAAGCAACACCGGCTGGCCATAGAGCTTCTCCAGCACGGCGCTGATGCGGCCGGCGTACTGGGCCCGGATCCAGTCGAGCTTGAAGCGGTTGGCCACGAACAGCGTGACCCTGGAAAAATCCTCCGAGACCTGGGCCGACAGCGGCTTGATCCAGGTGTTGAACTGCTGTTCCGGGAGGTCTTGCGCGAGCTGCTCCACGCACGCCTGCCAGAGGCTGTCACCTGCCTCCAGACTGGGTGCGGCCGCCAGCCTGCCGTGTTGCCCCTCGCTCATGTTGCCCCGTCGCTCCTGTGGATTAGTTTTCGCGCACGAAACGAAGCATTCTATGGCGTCTACACCTTATCCACAAAGCCGCACCGGCATGTCCCGATACAGGTGAAGAAGGGGATTGACAGCCCTCGTGATTGCCGGGAAGGCCGGTTTCTGCGAGAATGCCGGGTTTTTCCGAGAACCAACATGAAACGCACCTACCAGCCTTCCAAAGTGCGCCGCGCCCGTACCCACGGCTTCCTCGTCCGGATGAAGACCCGTGGCGGCCGCGCCGTCATCAACGCCCGCCGCGCCAAGGGGCGCAAGCGCCTGGCCGTCTGACCGCCCGGTCCGATCGACCCAGCGCGCGCCTGCGCCTGCCGACCGTGCAGCGGCTCAAGACCCGGGCACAGTACGAGGCAGCGATGGCAGGTGGCACCGTCTCCCGGACGCCGCATTTCGTCCTGCACCGCGCGCCCCTGGCCGCGCCGTCCGGCTCCTCCCAGGCCCCCGCTTCCGCCACCGGCGCCCCAAGCGCCGCTGCTGCGTCGGGGCCGCAGCGCCCAAAGGCCCTGTTCCCCGTGAGCGACGAGGCCTGGATCGGCGCGGTCGTGCCCAAGCGCTGGGCGAAACGCGCGGTCACGCGCAACGGCATCCGGCGGCAGATCTACAACGTGAGCGAATCCTTCGCCTCGCGCCTGCCCGCGGCCGCCCATGTGGTGCGGCTGCGGATGGATTTCGCGCGCGCGCAGTTCCCGAGCGCCTGGTCCGAGGCGCTCAAGCTCGCCGTGCGCGGGGAGTTGCTGCAGCTGTTCGACCGCGTCGCGGCGGCGCCTGCCGTCACGCCGGCGCCCATCCAGGAGGGTCGATGAACCTCGCCCAGCGCTTCCTGATCGGCGCGGTCAAGGCCTACCGCCTGCTGCTGTCGCCGTGGCTCGGCTCGTCCTGCCGCTTCACGCCCACCTGCTCCGCCTATTCCATGCAGGCGCTGCAGGAGCACGGCGCCGCCGTGGGCACGTATCTCACGCTGGCCCGCATCGCCCGCTGCCATCCCTGGTGCGCGGGCGGCCACGACCCGGTGCCACAAGCGAAGCCGCGAATCTTCGCGTTCCTCCATCAGAAGAAACTTCCATGACCGACATCCGCCGCACCATCCTCTGGGTGATCTTCGGCTTTTCCCTGGTGATGCTGTGGGACCAATGGCAGGTCTACAACGGCAAGCCGGCGACCTTCTTCCCCTCCAGGCCGGCGGCCACGGCCACTGCGCCGCAGGGGCCCGCCAGCGCCGTGCCGGCAGCTCCCTCCGCGGGCGCTTCCGCCGTGCCGGGCGCCGTTGCCACCGCTACGCCGAATGCCGTGCCGGGCGCCGCGCCGGCCGCGCCCGCCGCCACGCCGCGCGAGCGCATCACGGTGAAGACGGACCTGATGGACGTCGTCTTCGACACCGAAGGCGCGACCATCGTGCACACCGATTTCCCCAAGCTCGCGGGCGACAAGCCGGGCATCCCCTTCGTGCTGCTGGACCAGTCTCCCAACCGCACCTACGTGGCGCAGAGCGGCCTGATCGGAGGCGACTTCCCCAACCACAAGACGGTGATGACGGCGGTGCCGGGCGAGCGCGTGCTGAAGGACGGCCAGGACGAACTCTCGATCCGCTTCGAGTCGCCGGTGCAAGGCGGCGTGAAGCTGGCGAAGACCTACACCTTCCGCCGCGGCCACTACGACGTGAGCGTGAAGCACGAGATCATCAACGCCGGCAGCGCGCCGGTGTCGCCGCAGCTCTATGTGCAGCTGGTTCGCGACGGCAACAAGCTGCCGGGCGAGTCCTCCTTCTATTCCACCTTCACCGGCCCCGCGGTCTACACCGAGGAGAAGAAGTTCCAGAAGGTGGAGTTCAGCGACATCGAGAAGGACAAGGCCGATTTCGAGAAGAGCTCCAGCAACGGCTACGTGGCCATGGTGCAGCACTACTTCGCCAGCGCCTGGATCCTGCCGGACGGCCTGAAGCGCGACCTGTTCATGCGCAAGGTGGACAACAACCTCTACTCCGCCGGCATGATCGCGCCGGTGGCGCCGATCCCGCCCGGCATGCAGCAGGTGGTGAACGCGCGCTTCTTCGCCGGCCCGCAGGAAGAAAAGATGCTGGAGCAGGTCTACCCGGGCCTGGACCTGGTGAAGGACTACGGCTGGCTGACCATCCTCGCCAAGCCGCTGTACTGGCTGCTGTCGAAGCTGCACTCCTTCATCGGCAACTGGGGCTTCGCGATCATGGCGCTGGTGCTGCTGATCAAGATCGCCTTCTACTGGCTGCAGGCCAAGGGCTACGAGAGCATGGCCAAGATGAAGGCCATCAACCCGAAGGTGATGGCGCTGCGCGAGCGCTACAAGGACAACCCGCAGCAGATGCAGCAGGAGATGATGCGCATCTACCGCGAGGAGAAGGTCAACCCGCTGGGCGGCTGCCTGCCGATCTTCATCCAGATCCCGGTGTTCATCGCGCTCTACTGGGTGCTGCTGTCGTCGGTGGAGATGCGCGGCGCGCCCTGGATCGGCTGGATCCACGACCTGTCGGCGCCCGATCCGTTCTTCATCCTGCCGGTGGTGATGACGCTGTCGACGCTGCTGCAGACGGCGCTCAACCCGGTGCCGCCGGATCCGATGCAGGCCAAGATGATGTGGTTCATGCCGCTGATCTTCTCGGTGATGTTCTTCTTCTTCCCGGCCGGCCTGGTGCTGTACTGGATCACGAACAACA
>NZ_DASSVG010000232.1:0-3586 GCF_035706265.1 Ramlibacter sp.
GAACACCACCTTTTCCAACCGCCCCACACCCCGGCGAGGTCCGGCCACCACGCTGACCCGTGCGATGGGGCGGGGACGGTTGGAAAAGGGGCCTGAGCGCGAACGCCCAGGCCGAAGGACCAGCCTCAACGCCACCGCCGCGCGTGGCAGTGGCGTCCCCGTTGGCTGGCCGGAGACAAGGGGAAAAAAGGGCGCCGACCCGCGAGGAGCCGGCGCCCGAGGGCTGCACCCGGGAGCAGGGATGGAGGAGGGAGTGGGTGCAGCGGAACATGGGTCAGCCGCGCGTGAGCCCGCGCGCGCGCTGTTCGTCGCTGGTGGTGAGCACGCAGGCGCAGAAGTGGCAGCAGTAGCGAAAGCCGCTGGTGGTGAACGCGCCGCTCGCGGTCTTGCTGCCGTCGTGGCTGTACTCCGGCACGTGCCCGCCGTGCGTGTGGCAGGAATCGACCAGCGCGCGGCGCTCGTCCTGCTGGCTCGCGAGCGTGGCGCGCTTGTTGGCGAGCATCCTGTCCAGGTGCGCCACGCGGGCGAGGATCTCGGTCTTCGTGGTGGGTACGGACATGACAGGCTCCTTGCGGTGCGGGGGTGGGAATCAGTCCTGCGCGGCGGGGTGCGCGGGCTCGGCGGCGTTGCGCTCGCCGAAGAAGTAGCGATGCAGGGTCGCGACCTTGGAGTACCCCGGATCGTTCTCGCGGCGCCTGATGCGCAGGATCGTGTCGTACGCAATCCCGGTCTCGCGGGCCACCGTGGGCAGATCACCCTGGCGCTCGTTCAGCGCGCGAACCACGTCGTCTAGGAGGTCACCTTGGCTCATGCGAGCATCCTAGGCACATTTGCCTCAGAAGGCAACCCAAATTTGCCTAGTGTCCGCCGAACGGCACTACGGACAAATTTGCCTGAGGAATTTGGCCATCATTGCGGCATGGCAAAAAAGCCCAGCAAGGCGCTCACAGTTCTGGCAGAGAACCTGGACCGCCTCATTGCTGCGCGGCAGGCACGCGAGCCGCAGTTCACTCAGCCGATGCTGGCCAAGCTGGCGAAGGTCGACCAGAAGACCGTCTGGCGCATCGTGCACAAGCAGAACGAGCCATCGATCGACAAGCTTGAGAAGATCGCGAACGTCCTGCAGGTCGAGACGTGGCACCTGCTGGTACCCGATCTCGATCCGGCCAAGCTGCCCGAGCTGGCGCGCGAAGAAGCTGCTGTCTGAAGGGAAGCCGCGCCTGCGCGGTTCGCGGGCAGAGAAGGGGGAGCCTAAATGCGCATTGCCCTGCCGGTTATTGCAACTCTGACTTTTTCCGCCGCGAGCCATGGACTCGCGCAAGTGGTTCCTGACGGAACCTACGACGTGTATCAGCAGGAAATCACTGTGGAAGGGCGACTAGAGGGCTGTTCCCTCGTCTTCACGACGATCACCACCGACACAGCGTATTCAGGGGGGAAGCAGATTCTTCTGAATGGCAGCATCGCGCTGCGCAGATCGCGAGACCGTGATCTAGTTTTCACCGGCAAGCTGGGAACAAGAAAGCTCGCAGCAACCGGCCCGGGAGTGTGGGAGAAGCCAGCTCATTTCCACTTCTTCGGCGCCACCGGCACCACGGCCGGCCACGCTCAGTTTGTGGACGCCGAAAACGAAGGGTATCGGCTGCTGCTCGTCCGCGCCACCGAGGAAGACGTTATGCACCTCTTGGTGGACATGATTGGCACTGCCGAATTTTCTGTTGGCTTCAACAGGAAGCCTGGCGGCCAGGATGTGACGTCGAAGATCCGCATGAATGTGAGCCTGCAGAGGGGTCCAAATGGACAGATGCGCCCTGTCGAAAACCCGCAGACTGCGGTGGACTATGCTCGTTGCGTGTCTCGTGTCATTGACAGCTTCGCCCAGCAGCTTCCATCGAAATGAGCGATCGGCGGCCGAGCGCGCCACCTTCCAGCGAGAGCACCCCTGTCCCTCCACCGGCCGGCGCCGCGGCCCCTGCCCCGGCTACATCGTGGACCACGTGCAGCCGCTGTGCGCTGGCGGCCCTGATCGGCCGGCCAACATGCAGTGGCAGACAGTGGCGGACGCGAAGGCCAAGGACCGCTGGGAGCGCCGCATCTGCCGGCGCAACTAGCTCAAGGTCGAATCCGCAGCGTCCTCCGACGTAGAAACCGTCCCGCACAGCCGGCTCATGAGGCTGTCGCGGACCTCTCGGACCTTCGCCCCGTACAACAGGTAGTCGGCTGACACGCCGTACAGCGTGGCCAACTCGCGGAACTCGCTCAGGCTGGGCGTAGTTCTGTCGTGCTCCCACGACGAAATTGTCTGGCGCGTGTGCTTGAACTCCGACGCCACTTCCTCCTGCGTCATCTGCGCTTCCTGCCGCGCCTGTTTCAGGCGCCCTCCGATGGATACCGTCATAGCCTGTTCTTGGTCCTTCCCCGAGTAGATTGCTCAGCATTGCCTGCGCGCTATCCAGGCCCGGTCTCCACCATTTTGGTGAGGAAAGCTGGCCTTGCGCTGACCCGTCACGGAAACGTACCCCCTTTACTCGACCGTCACGGGAGCGTTGCGCAACGCCAGCTTTACACAGTCGAGCAAAAGTCAGTTTTCCTAAAACCAACGTTCTCTGATCCATGGAAAACAACGGGTTTTCCCTGAGCTACCGTTCGTCCTGATTCTAGGCATTTCTGCCTTGCATGTTCAGGCACATATGCCTAGACTGCATCCACGCCTCAAGAACAGGGGCAGGAGCGAAACCAGATGGACGACCAGACGCAGCAGCCCGAGCAAGCCGAGCCGACCACCATCGTCAGCTACAAGGGCTTCACCCAGGGGCTCACGTGCACGGGCGGCGACGAGCCGTTCCAGTACGCGGTGGGCGAGACCTACAGCATGGATGGCCCCATCGCGGCGTGCGAGCGCGGCTTCCACGCCTGCGAATACCCGCTCGATGTTTTCGCGTACTACCCGCCGGCCGGCAACCGCTTCGCCATCGTGGAGCAGTCGGGCGAGATCGCGCGGCACGAGGGCGACACCAAGGTTGCCAGCTCGCGAATCACGGTGAAAGCGGAAATCGATCTGCCGGGCCTCATCAAGGCGGCCGTCGAGTGGACCTTCAGCCGCGCGAATCCGATCGATCCGCAGTCGCCCGCGCACTCCGACGAGGAAAGCGGACACGCCAGCGCCACGGGCGACAGCGGTGCGGCGAGCGCCACGGGCTACAGAGGTGCGGCGAGCGCCACGGGCGAAAGCGGTGCGGCGAGCGCCACGGGCGACAGCGGTGCGGCGAGCGCCACGGGCTACAGCGGTGCGGCGAGCGCCACGGGTCGAGCCAGCGCCGCAATGGCAAGCGGTCGCTACGGGCGTGCGCTCGCGGCCGAAGGCTGCGCCCTCTTCCTGGTCGAGCGCGACGAAGACTGGAACATCGTGGCTGTGTTCGCGGGCATCGGCGGGCGCGATGGCATCAAGGCCGACACCTGGTACACGCTGGAAGACGGCGAGCCCGTGGAAGTCGAGGAGGCGTGATGGACACCATCAAGCACCAGATCAAGAGCGTCGGCGGCGCCGTGCTCTTCGAGGCGGAACTCCCGGACGACACGCCGAGCG
>NZ_DASSVG010000233.1:0-11500 GCF_035706265.1 Ramlibacter sp.
CCGCCCCACAGGCTGGAATGCACGATGTCGGCCGGCTTGGAGAGTAGCGCCGAGACCTCGGTGCCGTACTGGCCGGCGCCGAACTTGGGCAGCAGGTCGGCATCGACCTTGGCGTTCTTGTACAGGTCGGCCATGGCCAGGGTGAAGTCCTTCTTGCTGTCCTGGCCCCAGGCGTAGTCCTGGTTGATCATGTTGAAGCGGTCGACCTTGATGTTGCGCGCCTTCAGGTAGCGCGCCAGCGCCACGTTGTCCATGGTGGCGTGGGCGGCCGTGCGGAACACGTAGGCGTACTTGCCGTCCTCGAAGATGCGCGGCGTGCCGCAGTCGTAGAGGATCAGGAACTTCTTCATCTCCTCGGCCACGGGCGCGACGGCGAGGCAGTCGCCCGAGCCGACGTAGCCGACCACCGCGTCGACCTTCTCGCGCTCGTAGAGGTTGCGCAGCTCCTGCACCTGCTTGGTGGCGCCGCCGTTCTCGTCCACGTACACCGGCTCGAGCTTCAGGCCGCCGAAGCCCACCTTGTCGTAGGGCGCCGGCGCCTTGCCCGCGTTGAAGGCCTCCACCAGCACCTTGGCGCCGTTGACGGCCGGCACGCCGAAGCTCTCCGCGGCCTGGCCGGAGAGGAAGCTCACGATGCCGATCTTGAAGCTCTCCTGCGCGGCTGCCGGGGTGGCGGCCACGGCCAGCGCGGCGGCGGCGAGGAGGGGGCGAAGGACGGGAACAGCCATGCGCATGTCTCCTGGTGGAAGCGAACCGGAGTTGTCGCATCCCGCCGGCGCAGGCGGGTCGGGACTTACCCGAGGGAAAAACGGATCAGCCGGCGAACACGGGCAGGGCGCCCGACTTCGACAGCATGAAGACGGCGCGGCGGCTGTCGGCCGGCGCGCTGGCCAGCAGCATCTCCAGCCGGCCGAGCAGCTGCGCGGGATCGGTGCCGTCCATGGGGATCAGCGCCTGCGCCACGCGCACGTGGGCGGACCATTCCAGCGGATGGCCCTTGAAGGGCATGAGGCAGCGCGCCACGATGCGCGGGCCCGCTTCGGCCACTTCGTCCGCATGCAGCGGGCCTTCGAGCAGCACGCCGAAGCGGTGCTCCGACAGCCGCGCCACGGTGTCGATCTCGCGCGCCACGGAGAGCAGCCGGCCGGCCACGCGCAGGGTGAGTTCGCGCGCCGATTCGGAATCGAACTGGCGCTTGATCTGCTCGATGTTGGAGAGATCCACCAGCAGCACGGCGCTGCGGAACTTGAGCCGCTGCGAACGCGCGATCAGGCGCACCAGGCGCTCGTGGAAGACGGCGGCGTTGATCAGGCCGGTGGAGGGGTCGATGCGGTCCAGGCCCTGGATGCGGCGCACGTGCTCGCGCCGGTGCTGGCTGCGCAGCACCATCACCAGCAGCAGGATCGGCAGTTCGGCGGCGATGGCCAGCTGCATGCCGTGGGTGGTCCAGAAGCCGATCGGGATCAGGCCCGCCGCGCGGGCGAGCGGGAACAGGGCGCCGATCGCCACCGGCGCCGCGCCCACCAGCAGCCAGGGCGCATAGCGGTCGCCGCGCAGCGCGCTCCACACCACCACGCCCAGGCCCGCCACGGTTTCGGCCAGGAAGTAGGCGACGATCAGGCGCAGCCGCTCCATCACTTCCGGCGTGACCATGAGGTAGACCGACAGCGGCAGCGACAGCAGGCCGGCGGTGACCAGCAGGCGATAGAGCAGGCGCGAGCGTTCGCGCAGCGACACGAGTTCGGCCAGGAAGAGCTGCAGCGAGGCGATGGCGAACAGCGGCAGCACCTGCGGCGCCATGTTGTTCCACCAGGGCCATTCGCCCCAGACGTGCAGGCCCGCCAGGCCCGTGATGGTGGCCTGCGTCAGCGCCATCAGCACCGCCGACACGGCGTAGAGGGTGTAGACGTGGTCCTTCAGGGTGATGGCGCCGGCCAGCGACAGCATCACCGCCAGCACCACCAGGCCGAAGTAGATGCCCAGCGCGAGCGAGATGCCCTGCTCCTGGCGCATGATGTAGTTGTCGCTGACGAACTGCATCGGTGCGCCGAAGATCGTGCCGTTCTGCACGCGCACGTAGTGCTCGCGCGGCCCCAGGGGCGACACCGCGACCGGCATCATCGGGTGGCGGTGCGGCAGCGGCCAGGTGGAGATCGGCACCGTGTCGCCGGCCGTGCGCTCCATCCATTCGCCGGCGCCGTTCTGCACGTAGAGGCTCACCCGGTCCACGCCGGGGTAGGGGATCTCGAGGTACCAGCGCTCGGAATTGGGCGTGGGCGGCACGATGAAGCGGATCCAGAGCGCCTCGCCCTTGTCGAGGCGGTAGATGTCGGTGGCGCTGCTGGGCCGCCAGCGGATGCGGGCGTCGGCGGCGACCTCCTCCACCCGCATGGTGCCGGCCTCCTCCAGCCACACTTCACCGGCGTCGAGGAGCATCACCGGCTGCCGGTCCGGCTCGAACAGCAGCGGGGCGTGGGCGGCCGCCGGCCCGGCGGCGCCCAGCACCACCAGCCAGATCCAGGCAACCAGCACCCGGCCATTCCGGGTGAACCATCCCATCGGCCCTTCTCCTTTAGCTCCAATTCTTGTTGCACATTCTTACGTGTTCATTGACGGTCGACAATAGGGCATGAAGGTGATCCGTCTGCGCGAAGGTCGCGAGCGCTCGCTCCTGCGGCGCCATCCCTGGGTGTTCGATTCGGCCGTCGCGCGCGGCGGCGCCGATCCCGGCGAGACGGTGCGGGTGGAAGACCACGAGGGCCGGTTCCGGGCCTGGGCCGCCTTCAGCCCCGCCTCGAAGATCCGTGCCCGCGCCTGGAGCTTCGAGGAGGGCGAGCGCATCGACGCGGCCTTCTTCCACCGTCGATTAAGGGAGGCGCTTAATCTCAGGCAACGCCTTAAGGTGCCGAGCGAAGGGGTGCGGCTGGTGCACGGGGAATCCGACGGCCTGCCCGGTTTCGTGGTGGACCGCTATGGGGAAACTCTGGTAGCCCAATTTCTGTCGGCGGGGGCCGAAAGGTGGAAGAAAGTCCTCGCCGACGCGCTGCTCGATGTGACGGGAATGCAACGCCTGTACGAGCGCTCGGACGCGAATGCCCGCGCGCTGGAGGGGCTTGCGGAGACCACGGGCTGGTTGCGCGGCGAAGGCCCGACGGAAGTCGCGATCGCGGAGTACGGCTGGAAGTTCGCCCTCGATGTCGCCACCGGCCACAAGACCGGCTTCTATCTCGACCAGCGGGAGAACCGCGCCCGCTTCGCCGACTGGGTGCGGCGCCTGGGCGCGCAGCGGGTGCTGAACTGCTACTGCTACACCGGCGGCTTCACCGTCGCTGCCCTGGCAGGCGGGGCGGCCGAAGTCACTTCGATCGATTCGTCCGGCCCGGCCCTGGAGCGCGCCGGTGGCAACGTGGCGCTGAACGGCTTCGAGGCGAGCCGCTGCGAATTCCTCGACGCGGACGTCAACGCCAGCCTGCGGCGCTTCGGCGAGGCGGGGCGGCAGTTCGATGCCATCGTGCTCGATCCGCCCAAGCTCGCTCCCACCGTGGCCCATGCGGAGCGGGCCGCGCGGGCCTACAAGGACATCAACCGGCTGGCGCTCAAGCTGCTGGCGCCCGGCGGCGTGCTGTTCACCTTCTCCTGCTCGGGCGGCATCTCCGCCGACCTGTTCCACAAGATCGTCGCCTCGGCCGGCACCGACGCTGGCGTCGACGGCTACATCGCCGAACACCTGGGCGCCGCCCCCGACCACCCGATGACGCTGGCCTTCCCGGAAGGCGAGTACCTGAAAGGCCTCGTGGTGATCCGTAAATGAACAGCCGGACATCCGGACGCGAAGGACGCAAAGGTTTCGCAAAGGACGCGAAAGGACATCCTCGGTCTTCTTTTTGCGCCTTTTGCGTACCTTTGCGTCCTTTGCGTCCGGCTATTCATGCGGCGCTAAACTGACCCGATTCCCTGATCCAGAACACCCATGAGCCTCATCCCCGCCACCATCCTCACCGGCTTCCTCGGCTCCGGCAAGACGACGCTGCTCAAGCGCGTGCTGGGCGAGGCGCACGGGCAGAAGATCGCCGTGATCGAGAACGAATTCGGCGAGGAGAACATCGACAACGACATCCTGGTCGCCGACACCCAGGAGCAGATCGTCCAGATGAGCAACGGCTGCATCTGCTGCACCATCCGCGAGGACCTGCGCGCCACCCTGCAGCTGCTGGCGGCCAAGAAGCGCAAGGGCATGCTCGATTTCGACCGCGTGGTGATCGAGACCACCGGCCTGGCCGATCCCGGCCCGGTGGCCCAGACCTTCTTCATGGACGACGAGATCGCCGAAAGCTACCTGCTGGACTCGATCCTCACGCTGGTGGACGCCAAGCACGCCGACCAGCAGCTCGACGAGCGCCAGGAGGCGCGGCGCCAGGTGGGCTTCGCCGACCAGATCTTCATCAGCAAGACCGACCTGGTCGGCCAGGACGAGGTCGACGCGCTGGTGCACCGCCTCAAGCACATGAACCCGCGCGCGCCCCAGCGCCAGGTGCATTTCGGCGACGTGCCGATCAAGGACGTGTTCGACCTGCGCGGCTTCAACCTGAACGCCAAGCTGGACATCGACCCCGACTTCCTCAAGGAGGAAGACGAGCACGAACACCACCACCACGATCACGACCACGAGCACGGCGAGCACTGCGACCACCCGCACCACCACCATCACGACGACGACGTCAAGAGCTTCGTGTTCCGCTCCGAGCGCGCCTTCGATCCGATGAAGCTGGAGGACTTCCTGGGTGCGATCGTCAACATCTACGGCCCGCGCATGCTGCGCTACAAGGGCGTCCTGAACATGAAGGGCACCGAGCGCAAGGTGATCTTCCAGGGCGTGCACCAGCTGATGGGAAGCGACCTGGGCCCCAAGTGGGGCGAGGACGAGGCGCGCCAGTCGAAGATGGTCTTCATCGGCATCGACCTGCCCAAGGACATCTTCCTGCAGGGGCTCGAGCAGTGCCTTGTCTGACGCGTCGCGTCGGCATGGTCTGAACCGTGCCGCCCGCGGGCCGGGGCTACGCTGGCGCACTTCACGCACCAGCACCCGGCCACCGTGTTTGTCTCTGTTCCGCAACTGACCAAGGGCAACCCGCAAGGGGGGCCACGGGTGCTTCATGACGAAAAGGAGGTTCACGGTCGTGCAGAGCCGGACAATCAGGGTATAAATCGCGGTCATGACGGCGTTGCACCTAGAAAAAAAGGCTCGTTGGCGGACTTGCGTCCGCGGCCTGCCTGCGCCGACGCGAGGAGACGGGAAGTGAAGGCTCAGCCCAAGGCCGCTGCCAAGACCACGAAGAAAACCGCGGCAAAGCCCCAGCCTGCGTCCAGGTCCGCCCCCAAGCCGGCGGCCAAGGCCGTCAAGCCCGCCACCAAGACGGCGGCGAAGATTCCTGCGAAGACGCCCGTGAAGGCTGTCGCCAAGGCGCCTGCCAAGGCCGCCAAGGCGCCCGCCCGCGCCCCCGCCAAGGCGGCTCCGGCCAAGGCTGCACCGGCCAAGGCCGCCAGGACCGCGGCACCGAAGCCCGCGCCCAAGACCGCCCGCACGGCGGCGGGCAAGGTGGTCGGCGCGGTGGCCAAGGCCGTGGCCGCGGGCGCGAAGGCCGTCGCCGCCGCCGCCAAGAAGATCCCTGCCAGGACGAGCCCGGCCCCCGCCAAGGCCGTGCCGCCCAAGGCATCCCACCCACCCGCGGCAGCCGCAGCCGCCGCAGCGCAGAAGGCCCCCGTGCCTGCCCCCGCCCCGCAACCGGTGCCCGAGGCACCGCGGGGCGCGCAGCCACCGGCCGTCGCCGCGCCTGCCGTTGCGGCCGCCGCCAAGGCAAGCTATATCCCCATGGCCACTCAATCCGTCCTGACGCCCCCGCCCGTCGTCGCCATCAAGAAAGACCCGAAATTGGCGAACAACTGGAAGACCAAGTCCGCAGAAGAGCTCACGGATGAAGAAGTGCTCGCCATGCCGGACTCCGAATACATGAACGAGAAGCAGATGGCGTTCTTCCGCCTGAAGCTTCTGCAGCTCAAACAGGACATCCTCAATAGCGCCGGCGAGACCACCGAGCACCTGCGCGAGGACACGGTGATCGTGCCCGATCCGGCCGACCGCGCCACGATCGAGGAGGAGCACGCCCTGGAGCTGCGCACCCGCGACCGCGAGCGCAAGCTGCTGAAGAAGATCGAGCAGTCGATCGCGCGCATCGACGCGGGCGACTACGGCTACTGCGACGAGACGGGCGAGCCGATCGGCGTGGGCCGCCTGCTGGCGCGCCCCACCGCGACGCTGTCGCTCGAGGCGCAGCAGCGCCGGGAGCTGAAGCAGAAGATGTTCGGCGACTGAGCGTCGCGCAGGCAAAGCAGTACCCGCACCTGTCCATGGCACAGAAAGACGATTCCGCCGCCGGAGGCTTGCTGTCGAGGGTGGTGCGGTTCGTCAAGAGTCCCACCGCCTGGGGAGAATCCGGCGCCGAGACGGAGACCGACCGCGAGAGCTCGTACTCCAAGCAGATGCTGAAGGAGATGATCGAGCGCAAGCGGCGCAACGACTTCGTGCGCAAGCGCGAGTTCGACATGCTGCGCAAGATGCGGCGCAGCGAGGTGCTGGCGGGGCAGGATCCGGGCCTGCGCCCCTCGTTCTTCCAGAGCTCGATGCCGTCCAAGCCGGACGACCGCGCCACCACACTGAAGAAGATCGACGAGATCGAGGCGCAGATGTCCATGCAGTGGTGGAAGACCAAGCATGGCAACGCCTCGCAGCAGCCGGCCAACAGCGGCTTCGCGCTGTCGTCCAACCTGCCGCCGGACGCGGTGCAGAAGTCGCCGCCGCCGGCCGCGACCTCCTATTCGCGCACTTCGCCGCAGGAGTTGCGCGCCAATGCCGCGGCGGCGGCGCCGGCGGCCGCGTCGGAGCCGATGCTGCAATCGGTGCTGCCGCAGGCTTTCGCACGTCCCGGCGCCGAACAGCATCCCGCTGCGGCACCCGCGGCGGGCGCTGCTCCCGGTGCCGCAGCGCGCACCCCCGCAGCGGCGCCTGCAACTGGGGCCCAGGCCGGCGCGGCACCCGCCGCCGCACCGGGCCGTGAAGGCGGTGCGCCCAGCATCCCGAGCGTGTTCTCGCACTCCAAGCAGTACGCGATCCAGGTCGAGGAATTCGCGCACGACCCGGAGCTGGAGGAAGCCTCGATCCGCTTCGCCAACGGCGACGACGAAGGCGCCGAGGCCGGCCTGATCGACGTGCTGGGCCCGCAGGGCTCGCGCGTCAACCACGACGAGACCTGGCTCACGCTGTTCGACCTCTATCGCGCCACCGGCAAGCAGGACCGCTTCGAATCCGCCGCGATCGAATTCGCGAGCCGCTTCGGCCGCTCGGCCCCGCAGTGGTTCTCGATGCCCGAGATCGTCGGCCGCATGAGCAGCACCACCTCCTCGGCGCCGCTGCATCCGGGCCAGTCGATCGCCGACTGGACTTCGCCGGCGGTGTTCGGCACCCAGACGCTGGCGGCGCTGAACGCGGCGCTGGCCAAGGCCTCGCCGCCCTACAAGCTGAACTGGACCAAGCTGAACTCCATCGTCGAATCGGCGATCGAGCCGCTGACGAAGCTGTTCACGCAGTGGGCCGGCCAGAACGTCCAGCTGCGCTTCATCGGCGCCGACGCGCTGGAGAAGGTGCTGAAGGACCACACCTCGTCCGGCGACCGCTCCGTCAATCCGGCCTGGTGGAAGCTGCGCATGGAAGTCCTGCGCGTGATGCACCGGCCGGACGAATTCGAGCTGGTGGCGCTGGACTACTGCGTCACCTACGAGGTCTCGCCGCCTTCGTGGGACAGCGCGCGCTGCGAGTACAAGGCGATGCAGCCGGACGGCAGCCTCACCACGCGCAACACCATCGTGGGCGACGCCTTCCGCGACTCGGTCATGTCCAGCATCATGACCTACGGCGACTCGCAACTCGCTGCGGTGACGTCGCAGATGTCGAGCGTGGCGACGGTGGAGCTCTCGGGCCAGGTGCTGGGCGACGGCAAGGAAGCGCTGGAGCTGCTCGATGCCAAGCTCGGCGACGCCGACGTGATGATCATCTCCTGCGCGCGCCTGATGCGCATCGACTTCACGGCCGCCGGCACGCTGCTGAACTGGGTGACGGCGCGCGTGTCCGAAGGCCGCCAGGTGCAGTTCGTCGACGTGCACCGCCTGGTGGCTGCCTTCTTCAACGTGATCGGCATCAGCGAACACGCGCGCATCGGCCTGCGGGTGGATTGATCCCGCCGGCCGCGCCATAGGCGACACTTGCATTCGGGCGACCCGCCCCAAGGTGCAACGCTTATGGAACAGTTTCACGGCACGACCATCGTCAGCGTGCGGCGCCAGGGCGCCGACGGCCGCTGGCAGGTGGCGCTCGGCGGCGACGGCCAGGTGACCCTCGGCAACATCGTGGTCAAGGGCACGGCCCGCAAGGTGCGCAAGCTCTACCACGACAAGGTGCTGGCCGGCTTCGCCGGCGCCACCGCCGACGCATTCACCCTGTTCGAGCGCTTCGAGGGCAAGCTCGAGAAGCACCAGGGCCACCTGGTGCGCGCGGCGATCGAGCTGACCAAGGACTGGCGCACCGA
This sequence comes from Ramlibacter sp., assembly GCF_035706265.1. GTDB lineage: Bacteria > Pseudomonadota > Gammaproteobacteria > Burkholderiales > Burkholderiaceae_C > Ramlibacter. The sequence goes on from NZ_DASSVG010000233.1 coordinate 8,637, forward strand.
CCGCGTGCTGCGCCGGCTGGAGGCGATGCTCGCCGTGGCCGACCGCGAGAGCTCGCTGATCATCACCGGCAACGGCGACGTACTGGAACCGGAGCACGGCATCATCGCGATCGGCTCCGGCGGCGGCTACGCCCAGGCCGCGGCGCGGGCGCTGCTGGAGAACTCGCAACTCGGCGCGCGCGACGTCGTCAAGAAGTCGCTCGAGATCGCCGGCGAACTTTGCATCTACACGAACATGAACCACACGATCGAGGTGCTCGAATGAGCACGATGACGCCGCAGGAGATCGTCTCCGAACTCGATCGGCACATCGTGGGCCAGCAGGACGCGAAGCGCGCCGTGGCGATCGCGCTGCGCAACCGCTGGCGGCGCCAGCAGGTGGAAGAGAAGCTGCGCCAGGAGATCACGCCCAAGAACATCCTGATGATCGGCCCCACCGGCGTCGGCAAGACCGAGATCGCGCGCCGGCTGGCCAAGCTGGCCGACGCGCCCTTCATCAAGGTGGAGGCGACCAAGTTCACCGAGGTCGGCTACGTCGGCAAGGACGTCGACTCCATCGTGCGCGACCTGGCGGAGATGGCGGTCAAGCAGACCCGCAGCGCCGAGATGCGCAAGGTGCGCACGCGCGCCGAGGACGCCGCCGAGGAACGCATCCTCAACGTGCTGATCCCGGGGGCCCGCGGCGAGGATCCCTCCGAGAACACGACGCGCCAGGTGTTCCGCAAGAAGCTGCGCCAGGGCGAGCTGGACGACAAGGACATCGAGATCGAGGTGGCGGAGGCGAAGCCGCAGCTGGAGATCATGGGTCCGCCCGGCATGGAGGACATGACCGAGCAGCTGCGTGGCCTGTTCACGCAGTTCGGCGGCTCGCGGCGCAAGGCGCGCAAGCTCAAGATCAAGGAGGCCATGAAGCTGCTGGTGGACGAAGAGGCCGCCGCCATGGTCAACGAGGACGAGATCAAGGCGGCCGCGATCGACAACGCGGAGCAGAACGGCATCGTCTTCATCGACGAGATCGACAAGGTGGCCGCGCGCAGCGAGATGCAGGGCGCCGATGTCTCGCGCCAGGGCGTGCAGCGCGACCTGCTGCCGCTGGTGGAGGGCACGACGGTCGCCACCAAGTACGGCCCGATCCGCACCGACCACATCCTGTTCATCGCCAGCGGCGCCTTCCACCTTTCCAAGCCCAGCGACCTGATCCCGGAGCTGCAGGGCCGCTTTCCGATCCGGGTGGAGCTGGGGTCGCTCTCGGTGCAGGACTTCGAGGCCATCCTCACCACCACCCATGCTTCGCTGGTCAAGCAGTACCAGGCGCTGCTCGCCACCGAGAACGTGCACCTCACGTTCACGCCCGAGGGGATCACGCGGCTGGCGCAGATCGCCTACGAGGTCAACGAGCGCACCGAGAACATCGGCGCCCGCCGGCTCTCCACGGTGATGGAGCGGCTGCTGGACGAGGTGAGCTTCGAGGCGACGAAGCTGGAAGGTCAGTCGGTCACCATCGACGGCGCGTACGTGGATTCCAAGCTCACCGAGCTGAGCCGCAACGAGGACCTTTCGCGCTACATCCTCTGATCCGGCTCAAGCATCACATTCACAGCATCACGTAAGTGCTTGCTTTAGAACGGAATTTCGGCGGCCTTCGGGCCGCCGAAGTCGCTTCTAAGTGCTTGATTTCATTGCCAATTCTTACCCGCGCGTGCTTGCGCCTCTGCTTTTTCCTGCTACAGTGCAAAAAAGTGCAATGAAGTGGGGGATTGTGGGATTTCCCGCCGCGATCCGCGGTTGCCAAGCAGTGAGGGCAGATCAAGGTGTTCCAGGGCGCGTCGTCGCTGAATCTCGATGCCAAGGGCCGGCTATCCATGCCGACCCGGCATCGTGACGTCCTGGCCGCCTCTGCCGCCAACCAGCTCACCATCACCCGCCACCCGCACGGCTGCCTGATGATCTTCCCCCGCCCCGAGTGGGAAAAATTTCGTGACCGCATCGCGCAGCTCCCCATGGACGCGCAGTGGTGGAAGAGAATCTTCCTGGGCAACGCACAGGACGTGGAGCTGGATTCGACCGGCCGCGTGCTGGTGGCGCCCGAGCTGCGCGCCGCCACCGGCATCGAGAAGGAAACGATGCTGCTGGGCATGGGCACGCACTTCGAACTCTGGGACAAGGCGACCTACGAGGCCAAGGAGGCCGAGGCCATGCGAGGCGGGATGCCCGAGGCTTTCAAGGACTTCTCTTTCTGAAGGCAGGTGGTGGACAGCAGATGGCAACACACCACCGTCTTGTTGAACGAAGCAGTCGACGCCCTCGTCACCAAGCCGGATGGAACCTACGTCGACGCGACCTTCGGCCGCGGCGGGCACTCGCGCCTGATCCTCTCGCGGCTCGACCCGCAGGGCCGGCTGGTCGCGTTCGACAAGGACCCGGAAGCGGTCGCGGTGGGCAACGCGATCGGGGATCCGCGCTTCGAGATCCGGCACGAGGGCTTCGCGGCGTTGGGCGAGTTGCAGGCGGGCAGCGTGGCGGGCGTGCTGATGGACCTGGGCGTGAGCTCGCCGCAGATCGACAACCCGGCGCGCGGCTTCTCCTTCCGCTCCGACGGTCCGCTGGACATGCGCATGGACCCCACGCGCGGCACCAGTGCCGCCCAGTGGCTCGCCACCGCCCCGGTGGAGCAGATGGCGGAGGTGATCCGTGATTACGGCGAAGAACGGTTTGCTGTCCCTATCGCAAAGGCGATTGCAGCTCGCCGGCAGGAGCGCGGGCCGCTGGCCACCACCGCCGAACTGGCCCAGCTCGTGGCTGGCGCGGTCCGCACCCGCGAGCCCGGCCAGGACCCTGCAACGCGCACCTTTCAGGCTCTTCGG
>NZ_DASSVG010000234.1:0-9497 GCF_035706265.1 Ramlibacter sp.
GTTCCAGCGCGAGAAGACCGGCAAGGGCCAGCGCGTGCTGGCCGCGATGCAGGACGCCGTGCTGAACCTTTGCCGCGTGAAGCTGCGCGACCAGCAGCGCCTGGACCGCAAGGGCGTGCTGGAGGAGTACCCGCAGTTCCCCGACGAGGAATTCGGCGACGCCGTGCCGCGCGCGGGCAACGCCTCGGGCGGCGGCCAGCCGGGCTGGATCCTGAAGTGCAAGGGCTGGCAGCACGATCCCAACGCCTACATCTACTTCATCACGCAGGCCCCCGTGTGGGCGTCCATCTGCAAGGTGATCGGCGAGGAGAGCTGGATCACCGATCCCAACTACGCCACGCCCAAGGCGCGCCTGCCGCACCTGAAGTCGATCTTCGCCCGCATCGAGGAGTGGACCAAGACCAAGACCAAGTTCGAGGCGATGGAGATCCTGAACCAGTACGACATCCCCTGCGGCCCGATCCTGTCGATGAAGGAGATCGCGGCGGACGAGTCGCTGCGCGCCACCGGCACCATCGTCGAAGTGGAGCACCCGACGCGCGGCAAGTACCTGTCGGTGGGCAACCCGATCAAGCTGTCGGACAGCCCCTCCGAGGTGAAGCGCTCGCCGCTGCTGGGCGAGCACACCGATGAAATCCTGGCCATGCTGGGCTACACGCAGGACCAGATCGCCGAACTGAAGGCCGCCAAGGTCTGCTGAACCGGGCAGCGATCGATCGCACACGACAGAGACAAACCGTTTTTTCAAAGGGGCAGAACATGGCCAACTTCCAAGGCGACAAGCAGAAGGTCCGCGCGATCCTGGACGCGGTGAAGAAGGAGGGACGCGATTCCCTGACCGCGCCCGAGGGCAAGCAGATCTGCGACGCCTACGGCATCAACGTGCCGAAGGAAGCCGTCGTCAGCAGCGCCCAGGAGGCGACGAGCACCGCCTCCTCGATGGGCTTCCCGGTGGTGATGAAGATCGTCTCGCCGGACATCCTGCACAAGACCGAAGCCGGGGGCGTGGTGGTGGGCGTCAAGAGCGGCGACGAGGCCGCCAGCGCCTACGAGCAGATCATCGCCAACGCGAAGAAGTACAAGGCCGACGCCAGGATCGTGGGCGTGCAGGTGCAGCAGATGATCAAGGGCGGCCAGGAAGTCATCGTCGGCGCCATGACCGACGACAGCTTCGGCAAGCTGATCGCCTTCGGCATGGGCGGCGTGCTGGTGGAAGTGCTGAAGGACGTGACCTTCCGCCTGGCCCCGGCCACCCGCGAGGACGCCGCCTCGATGCTGGACGGCATCCAGGCCGCCGAGATCCTCAAGGGCGTGCGCGGCGCGAAGCCGGTCAACCGCGAGGCCCTGCAGGACACCATCGTGCGCGTGTCGCAGCTGGTCGCCGACTTCCCGGAAATCTCCGAGATGGACCTGAACCCGGTGTTCGCCTCCGACGAGGGCGCGATCGCCGCCGACGTGCGCATCGTGGTCAACTTCAACCCGAAGCCCGCGCGCTTCCGCCCCGACGAGAAGGACGTCGTGGTGTCGATGAACCGCATCATGAAGCCGAAGGCGATCGCGGTGATCGGCGCCTCCAACGAGGCGGGCAAGATCGGCAACTCGGTGATGAAGAACCTGATCAACGGCGGCTACCAGGGCACGATCTACCCGGTCACGCCCAAGGGCGGCGAGGTGATGGGCCTGCAGGCGTACAAGAGTGTCAAGGACATCCCGGGCGAAGTGGACACCGCGGTGTTCGCGATCCCCGCGGCGCTGGTCGCCGGCGCGCTGAAGGAGTGCGGCGAGAAGAAGATCGCCGGCGCGGTGCTGATCCCCTCGGGCTTCGGCGAGACCGGCAACGTCGAAGGCCAGGAGGAACTGCAGCGCATCGGGCGCGAGTACAACATCCGCCTGATGGGGCCGAACATCTACGGCTTCTACTACACGCCGTCCAACCTGTGCGCCACCTTCTGCACGGCCTACGACGTCAAGGGCGCCACCGCCCTGTCCTCGCAGTCCGGCGGCATCGGCATGGCCATCATCGGCTTCTCGCGCAGCACCAAGATGGGCGTCTCCGCCATCGTCGGCCTGGGCAACAAGTCCGACATCGACGAGGACGACCTGCTGCTGTTCTTCGAGCAGGACGACAACACCCGGGTGATCGCCCAGCACGCCGAAGACCTGAAGGACGGCCGCGCCTTCGCCGAAGTCGCCAAGCGCGTCTCGAAGAAGAAGCCCGTGATCATGCTGAAGGCCGGCCGCACGGCGATGGGCGCGGCGGCTGCCGCCTCGCACACCGGCGCCGTCGCCGGCACCGACAAGATCTACGACGACATCCTGAAGAGCGCCGGCGTGATCCGCGCCAACAGCCTGCGCCAGATGCTGGAGCTGTCGCGCGGCGTGCCGATCCTGCCCACCCCCAAGGGCGAGAACGTGGTGATCATCACCGGCGCCGGCGGCTCGGGCGTGCTGCTGTCCGACTCCTGCGTCGACAACGGCCTGAAGCTGATGAAGCCGATGCCGGAGGACCTGGACGCCGCCTTCCGCAAGTTCATCCCGCCGTTCGGCGCGGCCGGCAACCCGGTGGACATCACCGGCGGCGAGCCGCCCATCACGTACGTGAACACGGTGCGCCTGGGCCTGGAAGACGACCGCATCCACGCGCTGATCCTGGGCTACTGGCACACGATCGTGACGCCGCCGATGGTGTTCGCGAAGAACATGGTGCAGGTGGTCAACGAGATGCGCGAGAAGGGCAAGATCAAGCCCGTGGTCGCCTCGCTTGCCGGCGACGTGGAAGTCGAGGAAGCCGCCGAGTACCTGTACCAGAACGGCATCCCGGCCTATGCCTACTCCACCGAGCTGCCGGTGGAAGTGCTGGGCGCCAAGTACAAGTGGGCCCGCGCCGCGGGCCTGCTGAAGTAAGGCGACGCGATGGCCGGTCGACGCGTCATCCCGATCGCCGCGGCCTCCGCGCTCCCCCTGCGGGAGCGCAAGCGCCAGGGTCCCAAAGGCCGCAAGCCGACGGACTCGGCGCTGGCCGAAGTGCGGCAGCTGCTCGGTGACGCGTCGCGCCAGCGCGACCTGCTGATCGAGCACCTGCACAAGCTGCAGGACCACTTCGGCCACCTCTCGGCGGCCCATCTCAGCGCCCTGGCGCAGGAGATGCGGCTCGCCCAGTCGGAGGTGTACGAGGTGGCCTCGTTCTACCACCACTTCGACATCGTCAAGGAAGGCGACGAGGCACCCGCGGCCCTCACGGTGCGGGTGTGCGATTCGCTGTCCTGCGAGATGGCGGGTTCGCAGCAGCTGCTGGCGAAGCTGCCGGCCCTCCTGGGCCGCGACGTGCGCGTGATCCCTGCCCCCTGCATCGGCCGCTGCGAGCAGGCGCCGGCCGTGGCCGTGGGCCAGAAGCCCGTGGCCTGCGCCACGCCGCAGAAGGTCGCGGAATGCGTGAAGGAGTCCCTCAAGGAGGGCCACACGCGGCACGAGCCGGAAGGCTACATGGGCCTGTCGCAGTACAAGGCCGCGGGCGGCTACAAGCTGCTGCAGCAGTGCCTGTCCGGCCAGCGCGACGTCGAGTCCGTGATCAAGGTGATGGAAGCCTCGGGCCTGCGCGGCCTCGGCGGCGCCGGCTTCCCGGCCGGGCGCAAGTGGCGCATCGTGCGCAACGAGCCGGCCCCGCGCCTGATGGCCGTCAACATCGACGAGGGCGAGCCCGGCACCTTCAAGGACCGCGTCTACCTCGAGCGCGATCCGCACCGCTTCCTCGAAGGCATGCTCGTCGCCGCCTGGGCGGTGGGCATCGCCGGCATCTACATCTACCTGCGCGACGAGTACCACGGCTGCCGGCAGCTTCTGGAGCAGGAGCTCGCCCGCCTGCAGGCCGACCCGATCGCGAAGTCGCTGCCGCCGATCGAGCTGCGGCGCGGCGCCGGAGCCTACATCTGCGGCGAAGAGTCCGCGATGATCGAGTCGATCGAAGGCAAGCGCGGCATGCCGCGGCTGCGCCCGCCCTACGTGGCCCAGGTGGGCCTGTTCGGCCGGCCGACGCTGGAGCACAACTTCGAGACGCTGTACTGGGTGCGCGAGCTGGTCGAGCGCGGGCCGGAATGGTTCGCCTCCAAGGGCGCCAACGGCCGCAAGGGTCTGCGCTCCTTCTCCGTCTCGGGCCGTGTGCGCGAGCCGGGCGTGAAGCTGGCGCCGGCCGGCATCACGATCCAGGAGCTGATCGACGAATACTGCGGCGGCATGGCCGACGGCCACAAGTTCTACGCCTACCTGCCGGGGGGCGCCTCGGGCGGCATCCTGCCGGCGAGCCTGAACGAGATCCCGCTGGATTTCGACACGCTGCAGCCCTATGGCTGCTTCATCGGCTCGGCCGCCGTGGTGGTGCTGTCGGACAAGGATTCGGCGGTGGGCGCGGCGCGCAACCTGATGCGCTTCTTCCGCGACGAATCCTGCGGCCAGTGCACGCCCTGCCGCGCCGGCACCGCCAAGGCGCTGGCGCTGATCAACGCCCCCAAGTGGGACCTGCCGCTCCTCACCGAGCTGTCGCAGGTCATGCGCGACGCGTCGATCTGCGGCCTTGGCCAGGCGGCGCCGAACCCGGTAGATTGCGTGATCAAGTACTTCCCGCACGAATTGAGCTGAAGACAGCCAAACAGCCGGACGCAAAGGACGCAAAGGTTTCGCAAAGGACGCAAAAAAGACAGGCAAAAGGAATTCGGTTCCCTTTTGCGTCCTTTGCGTAATCTTCGCGTCCTTTGCGTCCGGTAATTCGGTATTCGAGGAACACAGAACATGAACGCCCTCACCCGCGCCGAGCTGGCGCAAATCGACGCCCCCACCGTCAAGTTCTCGCTCAACGGCAAGCAGGTCGAGGCGCGCGCCAACGAGACGGTGCTCCAGGTCGCCGACCGCGAAGGGGTGGAGATCCCGCGGCTTTGCTACAAGCCCGGCATGGACACCGCCGGCAACTGCCGCTGCTGCATGGTGGAGATCAAGGGCGAGCGCACGCTGGCCCCGAGCTGCTGCCGCACGCCCACGGCCGGCATGGAAGTCACCACCGACAGCGCCCGCGCCGTGAGCGCCCAGAAGATGGTGCTGGAGCTGCTGCAGTCCGACATGCCGGAGGCGGAGTACACCCGCCACAACGAGCTGGACCAGTGGTCCGCGAAGCTGAACGTGGGCAAGCCGCGCTTCCCCTCGCGCGGCCAGGTCACCGCCGACCTCTCGCATCCCGCCATCGCCGTCAACCTCGACGCCTGCATCCAGTGCACGCGCTGCCTGCGCGCCTGCCGCGACGAGCAGGTCAACGACGTGATCGGACTGGCCTTCCGCGGCGAGCACGCCAAGATCGTGTTCGACATGGACGACCCGATGGGCGTCTCCACCTGCGTGGCCTGCGGCGAGTGCGTGCAGGCCTGCCCCACGGGCGCGCTGATGCCCGCGCGCGGCGCCGCCCTGCCCGTGCCGGACAAGTCGGTCGATTCCGTCTGCCCTTATTGCGGCGTCGGCTGCCAGCTCACCTACCACGTCAAGGACAACAAGATCCTCTACGTGGAAGGCCGCGACGGCCCGGCCAACCACGGCCGCCTGTGCGTGAAGGGCCGCTACGGCTTCGATTACGCGCACCACCCGCACCGCCTGACCACGCCGCTGATCCGCCGCGCCGACGTGCCCAAGGATCCGAAGATGGTGCTGGACCCGGACCGCCTGCACGAGGTGTTCCGCGAGGCCACCTGGGAAGAGGCGCTGGACCTGGCCGGCAGCAAGCTCAAGGCGATCCGCGACACCCGCGGCCCGAAGGCGCTGGTCGGCTTCGGCTCCGCCAAGGGCAGCAACGAGGAGGCCTACCTGTTCCAGAAGCTGGTGCGCACCGGCTTCGGCAGCAACAACGTCGACCACTGCACGCGCCTGTGCCACGCCTCCTCGGTGGCGGCGCTGCTGGAAGGCATCGGCTCCGGCGCCGTGTCCAACCCGGTGATGGACGTGACGCAGGCCGAGGTGATCGTGGTGATCGGCTCCAACCCCACCGTCAACCACCCCGTGGCCGCCACCTGGATGAAGAACGCGGCCAAGAACGGCGCCAGGCTGGTGATCATGGATCCGCGCCAGTCGGACCTGACGCGCCTGGCCTGGCGGCACATGCAGTTCAAGCCGGACACCGACGTGGCCATGCTCAACGCGATGATGCACGTCATCGTGCACGAGGGCCTGGTGGATGAGGGCTTCATCGCCGAGCGCACCATCGGCTACGACGAGCTGAAGAAGAACCTGGTGGGCTACAGCCCCGAGGAGATGGCGCCGGTGTGCGGCATCCCCGCCGAGACGCTGCGCGAAGTGGCGCGCGCCTTCGCCACGTCGAAGGCCTCCATGATCCTGTGGGGCATGGGCGTGTCGCAGCACGTGCACGGCACCGACAACGCGCGCTGCCTGATCGCCCTGTCGCTGATGACGGGCCAGATCGGCCGCCCCGGCACCGGCCTGCATCCGCTGCGCGGGCAGAACAACGTGCAGGGCGCGTCCGACGCCGGCCTGATCCCGATGATGTATCCGGACTACCAGAAGGTGTCGGATCCGCAGGTCCGCGCGACCTTCGAGAAGCACTGGGGCCTGCAGCCCGGCACGCTGGATGCCCAGCCCGGCCTGACGGTCGTCGAGGTGATGCACGCCATCCTGGAAGGCAAGGTCCAGGGCATGTACATCATGGGCGAGAACCCCGCGATGTCCGACCCCGATGCCGACCATGCGCGCGAGGCGCTGGCCAGCCTGGAGCACCTGGTGGTGCAGGACATCTTCCTCACCGAGACGGCCGTGCACGCGGACGTGGTGCTGCCCGCCAGCGCCTTCCCCGAGAAGACCGGCACCTTCACCAACACCGACCGCCTGGTGCAGCTCGGTCGCCAGGCGATCGACCCGCCCGGCCAGGCGAAGCAGGATCTCTGGATCATCCAGGAGATCGCGCGCCGCATCGGCCTGGACTGGAATTACAAGCACGTCTCCGAGGTGTTCGACGAGATGCGGCACACCATGCCCAGCATCGGCGGCATCACGTGGGACCGGCTGGAGCGCGAGCACGCCGTCACCTATCCCTGCACGCACGAGGGGGACCCGGGCGAGCCGGTGGTGTTCGTGGAAGATTTCCCGCGCGAAGGCGGCAAGGCGCGCTTCGTGCCGGCCGACATCGTTCCCGCGGCGGAGCGGCCGGACGCGCAGTTCCCGATGGTGCTGATCACCGGCCGCCAGCTGGAACACTGGCACACCGGCAGCATGACGCGCCGGGCGACGGTGCTCGACGCGATCGAGCCGGATCCGGTGGCGCTGATCCACCCGCTGGACATCGCGGCGCTGGGCGTCAAGCCGGGCGAGCTGGTGACGATCGAGTCGCGCCGCGGCAAGGTCTCGCTCTACGCCCGGGCCGACGAGGGTTCGCCGCGCGGCGCCGTGTTCGTGCCCTTCTGCTACTACGAGGCGGCGATCAACAAGGTGACGAACGACAAGTTCGACCCGGTCGCCAAGATCCCCGAGCTGAAGTACTGCGCGATCCGCGTCACCGCGGGCGGCACCCCGCCCGAGCAGGTGAGCTTCGGCGGCGGCCAGATCCTGCGCAAGGTGCAGGAGGAAGCGATGGCGATCAAGTAGGCTGGTGCTGAGCGCACGCGAAGCGTGCCGAAGCCCAGCGATTCGCGAGCGCCGCGAGCGCTGGGCTTCGGCGGCCGAGGCGGGTCGCCTCGGCCGCGCTCGGCACCAGCCTACGGGAAGCCCGCGCCGCGCGCTCAAGCGCCGGCCGATGAACAGCCATTCGCCCTGCGGGAATCTTCCCCCCCGCCTGGCGGTGAATCACCGCTGCGGCAACAATGCGGGACTTCCCAACAAGCCATCGAAGGAGCGCCCATGTCCAAGCCCGCACTGATCGTCATCGACCTGCAGAACGACTACTTCGAGGGCGGGCGCTTTCCGCTGTGGAAGCCGGGGCAGGCGCTGGCGGCGGCGCAGAAGGCCATCCGGGCAGCGCGCGACAAGGGCATCCCGGTGGTCTACGTGCAGCACATCGCCGCGGGCCCCTCGCCCTTCTTCACGCCCGACACCGAAGGCGTGAAGATCCACGCCGCCATCCAGGCCGGGATGGGCGATGCGCCCCTCGTCGTGAAGCGGCACGCCGACGCCTTCGAGGGCACGCCGCTGCACCACACCCTGCAGGAACTCGGTGTCGACGAACTCCTGGTGTGCGGGATGATGACGCAGAACTGCGTGACGCACACGGCGATCTCGCGCCGGGCCGACGACTACCGCAAGGTGACGGTGCTCAGCGACGCGTGCACCACGGTCACCGAGATGCTGCACCGCATCGCGCTGAACGCGCTGTCGACGCGCGTGACGCTCGCCACGGTGGACGAAGCGCTCGCCTGAACGGCGCGGAGCGCCAGGCCAGGCCAGCGAGACGCTGACCTGAGCGCCCCACCCTGGCGCCTCAGTCCAGCGAGACATTCGCCTCGCGGATCACCTTGCCCCACTTCGCCGTCTCGGCGTCGATGAAGGACTGGAACTCCGCGGGCGAGTTGCCCACCGGGATGGTGCCCATGGCGTCCATCTTCGCGCGCACGTCGTCCAGCTTCACGATCGCGGCAATCTCGTCGGCCACCCGCTTGAGGATCGGCGCGGGCGTGCCCGCCGGCGCCAGCACGCCGGCCCAGGTGCTGGCCACGAAGCCGTTCACGCCCTGCTCCACGAAGGTCGGCACGTCCGGCAGCGCGGGCAGGCGCTTCTCGCTCGCCACGCCGATCAGGCGCACCTTGCCGGCCTTGCCGGGGGCGATCAGGCCCTGGGCCGCGTCCATGAACAGGTGGATCTGGCCACCGAGCAGGTCGGTGAACGCCGCCGCGGAGCCGCGGTAGGGGATGTGGACCATGCGCGTGCCGGTCAGCGACTTCAGCAGCTCGGTCGACAGGTGCACGGCGGAGCCGTTGCCGCTGGAGCCGTAGCTGATCTTGCCGGGGTTGGCCTTGGCGAAGGCGATCAGGTCCTTGGCGCCCTTGTAGGGTGCCTCGTTGTTCACCGCCGCCACCAGCGGCGACACGCCGATCAGCGACACCGCGGCGAAGTCCTTCTTCGGGTCGTAGGGCAGCTTCTTGTACAGCGAGGTGTTGGCCGCGTGCGCGGCGATCACCACCGCGAAGGTGTTGCCGTCCGGCGCGGAGCGGCCCAGGGTGTCGACGGCGACGATGCCGTTGGCGCCCGGCTTGTTGTCCACGATCACGGGCTGGCCGAGGCGCTGGCCCAGCTTGTCGCAGATCAGGCGCGCGGTGACGTCGGTGAAGCCGCCGGGCGGATAGCCCACCAGCACCTTGATGGGACGGGTGGGCCAGTTCTGGGCCCGCACCAGCGGCGCGGCGACGGTGGCGGCGAGAGCGGCGGTGACATGACGGCGTTGCATGTTGTTGGGGTCTCCTCTGGGGTTCTGGGTCCCCGCCCGTGCGGGGACGACGGGACATCCCCGCACGGGCGGGGACGAC
>NZ_DASSVG010000235.1:0-2509 GCF_035706265.1 Ramlibacter sp.
ACACCATCATGGGCATGAGCCTGGCCGAGGGCGGCCACCTCACCCACGGCATGCCGCTGAACATGAGCGGCACGTGGTTCAACGTGGTGAGCTACGGCCTGAACAAGGAAGAAGCGATCGACTACGACGCGATGGAGCGCAAGGCGCACGAGCACAAGCCGAAGCTGATCATCGCCGGCGCCTCCGCCTACTCGCTGCACATCGACTTCGAGCGGTTCGCCAAGGTGGCGAAGGACGTCGGCGCCATCTTCATGGTCGACATGGCCCACTACGCCGGCCTGATCGCCGCGGGCGTCTACCCCAACCCCGTGCCGCACGCGGACGTGGTGACCTCCACCACCCACAAGAGCCTGCGCGGGCCGCGCGGCGGCTTCATCCTGATGAAGGCGCAGCACGAGAAGGCGATCAACAGCGCGATCTTCCCCGGCCTGCAGGGCGGCCCGCTGATGCACGTGATCGCCGCCAAGGCGGTCGCCTTCAAGGAGGCGCTGTCGCCCGAGTTCAAGGCCTACCAGCAGCAGGTGGTGCGCAACGCCCAGGTGGTGGCCGAGACGCTGGCCGCACGCGGCCTGCGCATCGTCAGCGGCGGCACCCAGAGCCACGTGATGCTGATCGACCTGCGCGCCAAGGGCATCACCGGCAAGGAAGCCGAGGCGGTGCTGGGCCAGGCCCACATCACCATCAACAAGAACGCGATCCCCAACGATCCCGAGAAGCCGATGGTCACCAGCGGCCTGCGCGTGGGCACGCCGGCCATGACCACCCGCGGCTTCAAGGAAGAGGAAGCGCGCCTCACGGCCAACCTGGTGGCCGACGTGCTGGACCACCCGCGCGACCCCGCCAACATCGAGCGCGTGCGCGAGCAGGTGAACGCCCTCACGCGCCGCTTCCCGGTCTACAAGTAAGCTGACTCATGAAGTGCCCGTTCTGCGGCCACGCCGACACCCAGGTGGTGGAGACGCGCATGGCGGAGGACGGCGACTTCATCCGCCGCCGGCGCCAGTGCGCCCACTGCGAGAAGCGCTTCACCACCTACGAGCGGCCGGACGTGAGCTTCCCCGCGGTGGTGAAGAAGGACGGCCGCCGCATCGAATACGAGCGCGGCAAGCTGCTCGGTTCCTTCAAGCTGGCGCTGCGCAAGCGCCCGGTGAGCACCGAGCAGATCGACAACGCCGTCGAGCGGATCGAGGAAAAGCTGCTGAACCTCGGCGTGCGCGAGATTCCCAGTTCGCGCATCGGCGAGCTCGTGATGCGCGAGCTGAAGAAGCTGGACAAGGTGGCCTACGTGCGCTTCGCCAGCGTGTACCGCAGCTTCGAGGACGTGGACGAGTTCAAGACCGTGGTCGACGAGATCCGGAAGTAGCCGTCACGAACAGCTGGCCACCGGCGCCCGCTGCACCCGCGGCCGGCCGAAGGAATTGAGGATCACCTGGCGCGCCACCGTCGGCGCGCCCGAGCGCCGGCAGAGGGTGAGCGTGCCGGCCTGGAAGCCGCCGCCGGCCAGCCTGGAAGCGCCCAGCGGCGTATAGGAGATGTACCTGGCCACCGGCTGGTTGCCCGTGAGCCGCAGGCTCCAGGCCAGGGCCGCGTGGCGGGCGAGCACCTCCTCGCCTTCGTCGAGCGCGCCGTTGCCGTTCTCGTCGTGGTAGACGATCCAGCCCTGGTCCCACGCGCCGTTGGCAGTGCACTGCTCGCCGTCGAGCGACTTGCACAGGGTGACGCGCCGGTTGCGGCGCAGCGCCTCGGCCCGGGCGAGGTGCAGGTCGGCAAGCAGCTCGCTGGCGGCACCGGAAAGCCGCGCACCTTCCACGAACTCGCCGAGCCCCGGCGCACCGGCAGCCAGCAGGACGGCGACGATCGCCAGGGCGGCCATCAGCTCGATGAGCGTGGCCCCGCGTTGGAAGAAGGGTGCGGCGGGATGCATGGGCCGCACGGTAGGCCGCCCGTGCCGCCGCGCCCAGCAAGGAATGCATCACGTCCCGGTGATGCAGCAACCACGCGCGCGGTTCATCTTCCCTCTTTCGGTTGCGGCTTCCAGCACTCGTCGGCGCTGGTCTCCAGCAGGCCCGCATCATCGAAGCACAGGAGCGTGCGCACGGCCGCGGCGGCCGGCCGGTCCTGCTGCCGGGCGGGCTGGAAGCGAACCTGCGCGACCGCCTGTTCCAGGCGGGCTGCGAGTTCGTCGCTGACTTCGTTGCGCGCCACCGCGGCCTTCTGCACCGTGCCGGCCGCATCGATCCAGAGTTCCAGCTGCAGCCGGCGGGCGACGAGCTGCGGCGCGATGCCGCGCAGGTCGGGATCGCCTTGCGGAACCGGCAGCTGCGTGAGTTCGTCGGCCGGATGGAAGCGGGTGTCGGCGGCCGGGGCGGCGGCCTGGCGCGCGGGCGCCGGCGGCGGCTGGCGGGCCGGCGCTTCGGCGCGGGCCGGGGGTTCGGGGGCGGGAGCCGGAGCAGGAGGGGACGGCGGCGCGGCCGGGGGTGGTTCAGCCACAACAGGTGGAGCCGGTGGG
>NZ_DASSVG010000236.1:0-5707 GCF_035706265.1 Ramlibacter sp.
GTGCTGCGAAGGATCGTGGAAGGCGGTCTGCTCGCCGATGTGGCGGGCCAGGTCGCGCGCGGGGTCCACCGCCGGATTGAGCAGCACCGCGCGGCAGCCTGTCTCCTCCGCGACCCAGGTCGCGTAGAAGCCGCCGAGCGAGGAACCGATCACCGCCATGCGCTCGCGCGGCCACGTTGCGACGAGATCGGCCACCAGCGCCATCGCCTCCCTGGGGGAGGGCGGCAGTTGCGGGCAGCACCAGGCCACGTCCGGGTGGCGTTCGCGCATCAGCGCCTGCAGGCGCTGCGCCTTGAACGAGCGCGGCGAGGAGCGGAAACCGTGGAGATAGAGCAGGTGCGTGGTATGCATCGCACGGATGGTATGCGTCAGCTCCTGTAAGTTGTATTGCCCTACGATCTTTGCCACACTGCCTTGCAGTCAGGAGGAAAGTGGTGGCACACACCAAAGCGGCGGCTCCGCGGGGAGCGTCGCCGGAGTTGATCGAGCGCAGCGTCGCGGTGATCGTGGCGCAGGCCCGCGCGGGCGTCGGCACCGCGCTGATGATGGCAGCGCTCTACGGTGTGATCCTGGTGCCCAGCGCGGGCTGGCTGCGCTTCCTCGCGTGGTACGTCGTGTTCGCTGCCGGCATGCTGGCGCGGCAGCGCTACTTCAACGCCGTGGTCGCGCGCCACGGCCCCACCGAATGGGCGCTGCGGCGCATCGCCGTGGCGGCGGCCGTCACCGGCTGGTTCGTCACCACCTGCGTGCCGCTGTTTTCCTCCTTCCTCAGCACCACCGACATCGGCGTGCTGACGATGATCACCGTGGCCTGGGTGTCGCTGGCCGTCTCGATGCTGGCCGTGCAGCCGCGGATCTACACCGTCTACCTGGTGGCGTGCCTGGCCACCATGTACCTGGGTCTCGCGCGCTACGCCTCGACGCAGGACATGGTGGTGATCCTGCTCGCCATGTGCATCGGTGCGCCGATGATGGTGCGGCTGGCGCGCACGCTCAACCAGCAGCTGCGCGAGATCGTCGACGGCGCGCAGGAGAAGGCGCAGGTTGTGGAGCAGCTGCGCCAGTCGCTGAAGAACCAGCAGGAGACGCAGAGGGCCCGCTCGCGCTTCCTCGGCGCGGCCAGCCACGACCTGCGCCAGCCGGTGCAGGCGCTGCTGTTCCTCTCCGACATCTTCCGCAAGTCCGGCGACCCGGCGCGGCGCGACCAGATGGCGCAGCAGATCGTGCGCACCGGCCAGTCCATCGACGGCATGTTCCGCCACCTGGTGGACTTCGCGCAGATCGACGCCGGCACCATGAAGGCGGTGGTGCAGCCGGTGCAGCTGGAGCGGCTGATCGCTTCGGCCAGCTCCGGCTTCGCCGAGAAGTGCGCCGCCCGCGGCCTGCGCTTCCGCACCGAGATCCGGGGGCCGTGCACCGTCTCCGCCGATCCCGTGCTGCTGGAGCGCATGCTGCGCAACTTCCTCGACAACGCGTTCAAGTATTCTCTGCAGGGCGAGATCGTGCTACGGGCCGACTGCAGCGGCGTGCAGGCGGTGGTGAGCGTCTGCGACCAGGGCGTGGGCATGGACCCCGAGGACCTGGAGCAGGCCTGCAACGCCTTCTACCGCGGCCGCTCGGCGGCCAAGGCGGAGGCCGAGGGCATCGGGCTGGGCCTGGCCATTTCGCGCCACATGGCGGACCTGATGCACGCCACCCTGGAGATCGAGTCGCAGCCGGGGCAGGGCACCCGCGTCACCATGCGGCTGCCGGTGGTGCAGGAGGCCGCGCCGGCGCGCGTGAGCGCCGTCGGCGAGCCGCGCGCCGCGCCGCTGCAAGGCCTGCTGGTGGCGGTGCTGGAGAACGACCGGCTGGCGCGCGAAGCGCTGGCCGCCTGGCTGCAGGACGCGGGCGCCCGGGTGATCGCCTGCGCCGTGCTCGCCGAGTTGCAGCAGGCGCTGGAGGCCGCGGCCGAGGCGCCGGATTTCCTGCTGGCCGACTACCGGCTGGCGGATGGCACGGGCATGGATGCGGTGCAGGCGCTGCGGGGCCGGTTCGGAACGCTGCCGGCGATGATCGTCTCGGGCGAGCCGGACATCCGCGAGCGCGGCCTGCCGGTGCCGGTGCTGCAGAAGCCGGTGGCGCCGGAGTTGCTGCTGGAAGCGATGCAGGCGGCGCTGGCGAAGCCGCAGGCGCTCGCGCTCGACGCGCCCTCCTGAAGCGGCGGGGCTTCCTGAAGCCTCGCGGCCTCAGTACGCCCGGGCGGGCGCCGTCTCGAGGTCGCGCATGGTGAGGCCCGCCCGCGCCAGCGCGTAGACCGCCTCGGTGCGGTTGGAAACCACCAGCGCATCGAGGATGTGCGCCACGTGCGACTTCACCGTCGTGTCCGACAGCCCGAGGTCGCGTGCGATCACCTTGTTGGGCTTGCCCTGCACGATCCCCAGCAGCACCTGGCGCTGTCTTTCCGTGAGGTGGGCGCCCAGCCGCGCCCAGGCATCCTGCTGGGCCCGGCTGGCGGGCGTGCCCACGCTGAGGCTGGTGGGCGGCAGGTAGACGCCGCCCGAGAGCACCAGCGAGAGCGCCGCGTGGAATTCGTCGCTGGGGGCGGACTTCGGCACGAAGCCGCAGGCGCCGAGATCGATGCACTCGCGCACGATGGCCGGATCCTCGTTGCCGGAGAGCACCAGCACCGGCACTTCGGGGCGGCGCATGCGCACGGCGCGCACGGACTCGACGCCCTGGTAGCCAGGCATCTGCAGGTCCAGGATCATCAGGTCGACGGGCAGGCCGCCGTCGATGCGCTGGAAGGCGGTGTCGAGCGCGGCGCATTCCACCACGTTCACTTCCATGCCCGTGTTCTGCAGCGTGTGCACGACGCCGCTGCGGTACAGGGGATGGTCATCGACGACAAGGATGTTCATGGTGGGGGCCTCCCGTTTCGCGACCGATGGTAGCAGCGGGGCCGTTGGCTGGAACAGGCCTTTTGGAGGAGTGAATCCTTCTCACCCGGAGGCGGCCGCCGGCCCCGCTGCTCCCGGATAATCCGGCCATGGCCGCAGTCTTCGAGAAACCCCCTCTGCGCCGGCGCGTCAGCCCCATGCTGCAGGGCTTCGACGGACCGCTGGCCTTCGCCGTCTTCCTGCTCGCGTGCGCCGGCCTGCTCACCATGTACAGCTCCGGCTTCGACCACGGGGCGCGCTTCGTCGACCATGGCCGCAACATGGTGCTGGCCGGCACGATCATGTTCGTCGTGGCCCAGGTGCCGCCGCAGCGGCTGATGAGCTTTGCAGTGCCCTTGTACCTGCTCGGGGTGGGCCTGCTGATCGCCGTGGCCGTGTTCGGCATCACCAAGAAGGGCGCCAAGCGCTGGATCAACGTCGGCGTGGTGATCCAGCCTTCCGAGATCCTGAAGATCGCCGCGCCGCTGATGCTGGCGTGGTGGTTCCAGAAGCGCGAGGGCCACTTGCGTGCGTTCGACTACGTGGTGGCCGGCGTGCTGCTGGCCATCCCCGTGGGCCTGATCGTCAAGCAGCCGGACCTGGGCACGGCCGTCCTGGTGGCGGCCGCGGGGCTGTCGGTGATCTTCTTCGCCGGCCTGTCGTGGAAGCTCATCATCCCGCCGGTCGTGCTCGGCATCACGGCCGTGGTGCTGATCGTCGTGTTCGAGCCGACGCTGTGCGCGGAGGGGATGCGCTGGCCGGTGCTGCACGACTACCAGCAGCAGCGCATCTGTACCCTGCTCGACCCCACCAAGGACCCGCTGGGCAAGGGCTTCCACATCATCCAGGGCATGATCGCCATCGGCTCGGGCGGCGTCTTCGGCAAGGGCTTCATGCAGGGCACGCAGACCCACCTGGAGTTCATCCCCGAGCGCACCACCGACTTCATCTTCGCCGCCTATTCGGAAGAGTTCGGCCTGCTGGGCAACCTGTTCCTGATCGCCAGCTTCCTCTTCCTGGTGCTGCGCGGGCTGGCCATCGCACTGGAGGCGCCGACGGTGTTTTCGCGGCTGCTGGCCGGGGCGATCACCATGATTTTCTTCACCTACTCGTTCGTGAACATGGGCATGGTCAGCGGCATCCTGCCGGTGGTGGGCGTGCCGCTGCCCTTCATCAGCTACGGTGGCACGGCCATGGTGACGCTGGGCCTGGGGCTGGGCATCCTGATGTCGATCTCCAAATCGAAGCGGCTCGTGCAGACCTGAAGGCGGCCCCTAAAATGGGCCGATGATCTCCCGCGAACCCACCATCGAGCGCCTCGCCACCGCGCGGGCGCTGCTGCTCGAACCCTTCGGACTCGACGAAAGCCATCTCTCGCGCGCGCTGGCGGAGATCCGCGCGCACCGGGTGGACGAGGCCGACCTGTACTTCCAGTACACCCGCAGCGAGGGCTGGAGCCTGGAAGAGGGCATCGTCAAGACCGGCAGCTTCAGCATCGACCAGGGCGTGGGCGTGCGGGCCGTGAGCGGCGAGAAGACGGCCTTCGCCTATTCCGACGACATCTCCGAGACCTCGCTGCTCGACGCCGCGCGCGCCGTGCGCACCATCGGCGCGCTGGGCGACGGCGGCCGGGTGCAGGTGCCGGCGCCGCAGGTGGCGGGCAGCCGCTCGCTCTACCAAGGGCTGGACCCGATCGCCACCCTGGACAGCACGGCCAAGGTGAAGCTGCTGGAGCGGGTGGAGCAGATGGCCCGCGCCAAGGACCCGCGCATCGTGCAGGTGATGGCGGGGCTGGCGAGCGAATACGACGTGGTGCTGGTGGCGCGCGCCGACGGCACGCTGGCGGCCGACGTGCGGCCCCTGGTGCGCATGTCGGTGACCGTGATCGCGGAGCAGAACGGCCGGCGCGAAATGGGCACCGGCGGCGGCGGCGGCCGCTTCGGCCTGGGCTACTTCGACGACGAGCGCCTGGTGGGCTACGTGAACGACGCGGTGCGCGCCGCGCTCACCAACCTCGAATCGCGTCCGGCCCCGGCCGGCCACATGACCGTGGTGCTGGGCCCGGGCTGGCCCGGCATCCTGCTGCACGAGGCGGTGGGCCACGGGCTGGAGGGCGATTTCAACCGCAAGGGCTCGAGCGCCTTATCGGGCCGGGTCGGCCAGCGCGTGGCGGCGCCCGGCGTGACGGTGCTGGACGACGGCACCATCGCCGACCGGCGCGGCTCGCTCAACGTCGATGACGAGGGCAACCCGAGCCAACGCAACGTGCTGATCGAGGATGGCATCCTGCGCGGCTACATCCAGGATTCGCTCAACGCCCGCCTGATGGGCGTGGCGCCCACCGGCAACGGCCGGCGCGAGAGCTATGCCCACATCCCGATGCCGCGCATGACCAACACCTACATGCTGGGCGGCGACAAGGCGCCGGAGGAGATCGTGGCCAGCATCGAGAAAGGCCTGTACGCCACCAACTTCGGCGGCGGCCAGGTCGACATCACCTCGGGCAAGTTCGTGTTCTCCGCCAGCGAAGCCTACTGGGTCGAGAACGGCAGGATCCTCTATCCCGTGAAGGGCGCCACCATCGTCGGCAACGGCCCGGACGCGCTCACGCGCGTGAGCATGATCGGCAACGACATGCGGCTCGACACCGGGGTGGGCACCTGCGGCAAGGAAGGCCAGAGCGTGCCGGTGGGCGTGGGCCAACCCACGCTGCGCATCGACGGCCTGACGGTGGGCGGCACGGCCTGAGGCGAGGCGGCCTGATGACGCGGCCCGACGACCGTGCTGGA
>NZ_DASSVG010000237.1:0-2597 GCF_035706265.1 Ramlibacter sp.
GGATGCGGTGCGTGCCGAGTTCGAGCGGCGCTTCGTGGAGAAGATGCGGGCGGTGCGCCAGGGCGACCCGCTGGCGATGGAGACGGAGCTCGGCCCGCTGGCCCGCGTCGACCTGCGCGAGGCGCTGCACGAGCAGGTGCAGCGCAGCGTCGAGCGTGGCGCGCACTGCCTGCTGGGCGGCCGCATCCCCGAAGGCCCCGGCGCCTGGTATCCGCCGACGGTGCTGACCGAGGTCCGCCCCGGCATGCCGGCCTATGAAGAGGAACTGTTCGGGCCGGTGGCGGCCGTGATCGGCGCGCGCGGCGAGGCCGATGCCGTGCGGATCGCCAACGATTCGGCCTTCGGGCTGGGCGGCGCGGTGATCACCGGCGACCGCGCCCGCGGCGAGCGCATCGCCGCCGAGGCGATGGAGGCCGGCTGCGTGTTCGTCAACGAGGCCGTGCGTTCCGACCCGCGCCTGCCCTTCGGCGGTGTCAAGGAAAGCGGCTACGGCCGCGAGCTCTCGGGCTACGGCATCAAGGAATTCGTGAACATCAAGACGGTGTTCGTGGCCTGAGCCTGCTGTCGCGGCGCGTCGCGAGAGCGCGCGCCGCGTTGGCTGCTTCGCCGGGCCTACTCGCCGCGCGGGTTGTCGCGCGGGTTGTCGCGCGGGTTGTCGCCGACGCGGCCGGCGGAAGGCCGGTCCTCGCGCAGCGGCTCGCGCTCCGGCCGCGCCGTGTCGCTCGCCATCGCATGCTGGCGGCCCGGCATCGCGCTCGAAGATCCCCAGGAACTGCCGGCCCGCTCGGGCGTGGTGCGGGTGCGGGCAGCGCTGCTGCCCATGTCTTCCGCGTGCACCGCGACGCCGGCCTCGTACACCATCTTGCCGCCCAGCCAGCCCGAGACCAGCAGCATCAGGATGGCGATCACCGACAGCACCATGGGCGTGCCCCCCGGCACCGCCGCCGGCTGGTCGGACCGCATCCAGGCGTTGATCGCGTACAGCACCACGATCGTGAGGTTCAGGCCCATGTGCTTGACGGCCGTCGGCAGCACCGGCGTGTCGCGCAGCGACAGCAGGTCCACCAGCCCCGGCAAAGCCGCCGCCAGCGCGCCGATGATGCCGCCGACCATGGCGTAGAACGAGGCCGTGGCCCAGGTCTCCGGCGTGGCGGAGCCGCGCGCGATGAAGTCGCAGACGAGCGAAAAGAGCCACAGGCCGATCGGGATGGTGACCAGCATCGGATGGATGGGATGTCCCGCGATCTGTGCAGGTGTCCGCATGGCGTTCTCCTTCTGGTTGCGCAGCAATTCACTTTGGTACGGCCGCGGAGCGACGGGTGTAGGAAATCCCTGAGATGTGCAAGGGGCGCCGTCCTGCGTGGCGCAACCGCTGGCGCCGTCTGGTGGACAATTCGCGTTTAGGCGAGGAAGAGTTGGATCTGACGTATCGCATTGCCCGGGTGCGCCGCAGGGCGGTGGCCACCACGCGCCGGCCGCTGTTCCGGGAGGGATTGCGCGAGAGCCTGCCGATGTCGATCGGCATCGCTGCCTGGGGGCTGGTCGCCGGCGTCGCCATGGCCAAGAGCGGCCTGGGCATCCCGCTGGCCATCCTGATGTCGCTGCTGGTCTCCGCCGGGTCGTCGCAGGTGGCGGCGCTGCCGCTGATCGCCAGCGACGCGCCGATGTGGGTGGTGTGGGCCACGGTGGCTTGCATCAACCTGCGCTTCCTGGTCTTCAGCTACCAGTACCGGCCGTACTTCGCCCACCTGCCGCGCCGCCGCCGCGTCACGCTCAGCTATTTCATGGGCGACACCATCTTCGCCGTGTTCCTGCGCCGCTTTCCGGATCCGCGGCCCGAGCCGGGCCAGGTGGACTATTTCTGGGGCGCCGCCCTCGTCAACTGGGGCTCGTGGCAGATCGCGGTGATCACCGGCATCGTGGCCGGCGCCGCGATCCCGACCGAATGGGGCATCGGCTTCGCCGGCACGATGGCGCTGCTGGCCCTCACCTGCGGGCAGTTGCGCAGCCGCTCCACCTGGATCGCTGCCTTCATGGCGGCCTCTGCGGCCGTGGCCGCCTATTCGCTGCCACTGCGGATGAACATCGTCGTCGCGATCGCGGCGGCCGTGGCCGTCGGCGTGCTGGCGCAGCACACCCGCACCCAAGCCGCCTCGCGCTGACCGACCGCACGCCATGAGCCCGCTCGAAATCTTCTTCACCATCCTCGGCATGGCCGCGGTCACGCTCCTCTGCCGCGCCTTCTTCCTGCTGCCGCAGCAGGAGCTGCCGATGCCGCGCTGGCTGCGCGAGGGATTGCGCTATGCACCCATCGCGGCGCTCGCCGCCGTGGTCGCGCCCGAGATCGTCATGAACCAAGGCCACCTGGTGCACACGTGGCGCGACGCCCGCATCTTCGGCGCGCTCGCGGGGCTGGCGTTTCACACCTGGCGGCCGGACCTGCTGGGGACGATTCTGTGCGGGACGGGGGTGATGCTGGCGCTGCGGTTCGGGCTGGGCTGGTAGGCAGTCGGCGATCGCGCGCTGCAGGCCCGGAGGCCACCCCGCTGCTGCCCACAGCAGTGCGATGCAACGAGAATGACACCATGTCCGAGCCC
>NZ_DASSVG010000238.1:0-2329 GCF_035706265.1 Ramlibacter sp.
GCTGTGCGCGTTGACTATGCGCACCGAGTTGTGGTCGATCAGTTCCACGCGCGCGATCGGCACGCCCAGCTGGATCATCTGGATCGTGGTGCGCACGGCGGCCTCGATGCTCGGGAAGGAGCAGATCGCCGCCGAGATCGCCTCGGGGATGGGGTACAGGCGCAGCGTCACTTCGGTGATCACGCCCAGCGTGCCCTCGCTGCCGATGAACAGGCGCGTGAGGTCGTAGCCGGCGGAGGACTTGCGGGCCCGCGTGCCGGTGCGCATCGCCTCGCCGGCGGCCGTCACCACCTCCAGCGCCAGCACGTTTTCGCGCATCGTGCCGTAGCGCACGGCGTTGGTGCCGGAGGCGCGCGTCGCAGCCATGCCGCCGAGGGTGGCGTCGGCGCCGGGATCGATCGGGAAGAACAGGCCGGTGCTGCGGATCTCCTCATTGAGCTGCTTGCGCGTGACGCCGGCCTGCACCGTGACCGTCAGGTCCTCGGCGTTGACCGAGAGCACCTTGTTCATGCGGCCCACGTCGATGCTGATGCCACCCTGCACCGCCAGCAGGTGGCCCTCCAGCGAGGAGCCGACGCCGAAGGGGATCACGGGCGTCTCGTGTTCGCTCGCCAGCCGCACCGCATCCGCCACGTCCTGCGTGTTCTCGGCGAACACCACGGCCGCCGGCGGCGGCGCCTGGAAGGAAGACTCGTCGCGGCCATGCTGCTCGCGCACGGCGAGCGCCGTGGAACACTGCTCGCCGAAGCGCTTCTTCAGCGCCTCGATCAGCGCGGGCGGGACTGCACGCTGCCGGACTTCGGGAACCAGGTGCGTGAGGGCGGCGGGTGCGTTCATGCGGTACTCCAGAGGCAGCCCGCCAGTGTAGTCGCGCCTCCGCGGCCGGGCCGCGCCAGGGAAACCCTCAGCGCACCGAGTCCTCGTACTCGAAGCGCGTGATCACGCCGTCGTAGTTGCGGTCCATCTCCTCGAAGCTCATGGTGGCGAGGCTCAGCCGCGAGAACTCGGCGCGGGTCAGGTCGCCGTCGTGGTTGGCATCGGCGAAGAAGAAGGAGCGCGCCTCGTCGGTGGCGCTGAAACCGCCGGCCCCGCCGACGGTCTGACCCGGGCCGCGCACCGTCGCGCCGGCGCCGAGCACGTTGGTCGCCACCGGAGTGGTGACGGGACCGGTGAGCGTGCCGACGCCGGGCGACACGATCGTCGTCGGCGTGCCAGGCACCGCCAGCGGACCGTTGGTGGTGGTCGTCGGTGAGTTGGCCGGCGGCAGCTCGCTCGGGATCAGGGTCGTCGTGGTGAGGCTGCTGCCCGTCGGCGGCACGGTCGTGGTGCTCTGGGCGATCGGGTTGGTCGACACCGCCGCGCCGCTGCCAGACGAGAGGCCGGCGGGGAACATCGGCTGGAGGCCAGTGGGCCGTGGCGCGGTCTGCGCGATGCGTGCGGCGTTGGAGGGCACCGGGTTGGGGGCCGGCTGCACGCGGGCGGGAGCGCGCGCAGTCTGCGCTGCGGCGGGGAAGGCGGCAGCCAGGGCGCAGGCCAGGGCTGCGGCAAGGCGGATCGAGGCAAGCATTGGCGACTCCTGTCGATGCGGCCGTCGCCCGGACATGGGCGGCCTGATCCCATGCTTGCCCGGGGCGCGCGAATGGCAATCACCGTCGCGCCGGGACTTGCTGTAGGAGCATCGCGCACAATGGCGCAACAGGAGAACCATCATGGGCAAGCGGCTGACCCAGATCGCCACACGCACGGGGGACGACGGCACCACCGGCCTCGGCGACAACACGCGCGTCCCCAAGGCCCACTTGCGGGTGCACGCCATGGGCGACGTGGACGAACTCAATTCGCACATCGGCGTGCTGCTGTGCGAGGAACTGCCCGCCGATGCGCGGGAGCTGCTGATCGACATCCAGCACCAGCTCTTCAACCTCGGCGGCGAGCTGTCGATCCCCGGCTTCGAGCTGCTGAAGGAAGAAGCGGTGACGGCGCTGGACGCCGCGCTGGCGCATCACAACGCGCAGCTGCCCCGCTTGCAGGAGTTCATCCTGCCCGCCGGCAACCGCGCCGCCGCGCAGGCGCACGTCTGCCGCACCGTGGCCCGGCGCGCCGAGCGCGCGCTGGTGGCCCTGGGCGCGCAGGAGAGCGTGCGCGACGCCCCGCGGCAGTACCTGAATCGCCTGTCGGACCTGATGTTCGTGCTGGCGCGCGTATTCAACCGCATGAATGGCGGCGACGATGTGTACTGGAAGAGCGAGCGCTTGAAGCGCTCGGAGCCTGGCTCCTCGTAGATCCTATGACGGGGGTTGAGCCGGCTGCTGATCCGTCCTAAACATGG